>CAYNFL010000007.1:10065-19620 GCA_964396465.1 uncultured Christensenellaceae bacterium | reverse complement strand
ACCTCCAGCCGCGGTTCCAAGCCGAAAGAGTATTCATTTACGGAGCTGCTCGCAAAATGTACATTCAGCGTTTCCGTATCCGCCGAAACAGCCGTATCGTCCAGCGCCATGGCCACTTCTTTGCTTTGGCCCGCGGCGTCGTATTCGCTTTTTTCCAGCTTGCTTACGTTCAGCCCTTGCGATGCGCATGCCGCAAAAAGCAGCATCATAAACGCAAGGCTCAGCGCGATCATCGTTATTTTTCTCATGCAGGATTTCCCCTCCTTTGTTTTTTGGACGCATCAAATGGCGTTTAGGTTCCATCCGCAAAAACAGTTTTTCTGTCAATCTTCCGTCACAGTAAAAATTCCGTCTATGGTCGAACCAAGCGCCTTTGCGATATCCGCCGCAAGCTTTAAGGAAGGATTATACCGGCCATTTTCAAGGTGTACGATGGTTTCGCGCCTGACCCCGACCAACCGCGCCAACTCCTGCTGCGTCATATTATATTTCGCCCTGTACTCCCTGATTTTAGTTGTTATCGCCATGCCCGGCATTCCTCTTTTCCTTAAGCTCTAAGATTACCAGAAGCAGTATAAATAAGAACAAGGGAACAGAAAAGCCAAGCGATAATCCCACGATTAGATACGAGTCGTCCATCGTTACCGCGTTGATGGCGATGGCTGCGGCCTGAATCGCGATTCCGGTGAAAAACGCAGGCGCTGCCGACCTTCTCACGTTGAGCCTGAACAATTCATCCGGTATTACGAAGAAATAGCGGATGAATACGAAAAACGCAAAGAATGAAAGAAAAAGTTTGTCGTCAGTGATGATTCCGAGCACTCCCAAGAATCCGAACACTCCCAGAAAACCAAGTTTGTTTTTCATTATTGTTTTCTCCTTAGTTATAAATAAATAACATTATGTTATAAATATATAACGAAGCTGCATATTTGTCAACAGTCGATTTTGATGGCGCAAGTAATAAGGCGCAGGCTGATTACTGTTAATAAAATAAACCAATTTTTTTCATAAACGTTTTACCTCTTGGTAAAACGGCGGTCATATTAAACGGATATATTCAAAGCATAAGCCAAAGAGAATTGACCAACAGGAGGATTGTGATGGAACAATACAACGGCGGCGGTTATGGCAATACCGGCGGCAGCGGCGGTGATAACAACATGAACGGATATGGCGGCGGGTACGGGCAGCCGCAACAGCAGCCCGCGCCTCAAAACAAGCCCCGCCGCGGGCGTGGCATCGCGCTGGCGCTCGTGGGCGCGCTGATCGGATCGGTGATCGGGGGCGGCGGTATGGCGCTTTATTTCAGCAGCGCGCGGGGCGGCGCGCTGAGCGCGCAGCAGCAGGCTTACATCGACAAGGCGGTGGCGGACGCGGCGGACGGGCAGGATTTAAACGCCGATACCGCAGGCAACACGGATGGAAACAAAGCGGCGGAGGAAACATTGTACAATGAAGTGAATCTCGTGACCACGGATTATTCAGCCACGGTACAAAAAGTCGCGGAGAACGTATCGGATTCGGTGGTCGGCGTTTCGACGCAGCAGGGAAGCGGCACGGGCGTCATCGTAAGCAGCGACGGGCTGATACTGACGAATGAGCATGTGATTGCTGTCAGCGATACGACGCAGATGTATATGCCGGGTTTTGGAAACCGCAATCAACAGCGGCAAGGCGGCGATGATACGGTGACGGTGAAGCTTCAGGACGGTACGGAATACGAAGCGCGGGTGCTCTACGCCGATAGTGACATGGACCTCGCGGTGATCAAAATTGACGCCGAAGGCCTGACGGCAGCGAAGCTTGGCGACTCGGAAAACGTGTCGGTGGGGCAGGTCGCGATCGCGATCGGGAATCCGCTGGGGCTGGATCAGACGGTGACATCGGGCATCATCAGCGCGCTCGACGTCAGCGAGGCGATTGAAAGTACGCAGACGGTTTCGGGAGTTAACGTACATATCGCGGAGAATCTTATCCAGACCGACGCGGCGATCAATTCGGGCAACAGCGGCGGCGCGCTGCTCAACGCGGCGGGCGAGGTGATCGGCATCAACAGCTATAAGCTCTCGAACGGTGAGGGCATCGGCTTTGCGATACCGATCAACGCGGCTAAGCCGATCATTCAACAGATCGTTGAAACGGGCGAATTCAAACAGGCTGTGATCGGCGTGACGCTGGTCGATACGGAAATGCTGAAATATTATGACTCCGATATCACGCTTAACAGCGGATTGTATGTCTACTCGGTGAATACCACGTCCGACGCGTATGAAAAGGGGCTCAAATCCGGCGATATCATCACGACGATCGGCGGCGTGACGGTGAACACGCTGCTGGAGGCCAAGCAGCAGATCTATCAGCATCTGCCGGGCGACAGCGTGACGCTGGCCGTGCAGCGCAGCGACGGCACGGTGGAGATCGATATTTTACTGCAACCGGCTGAATAAAAGAAATCGCGACAGTCATCACATGCAAAACGGGGAACGGGCAGCCGTTCCTCAGACCGCTGGCAAACTTCGTTTGCCGGCGGTTTTTCATTTGCATTACCCGTCTTATTAATTGCCTTTCTCGAGGGCGGCCTCTTCGAAAGGCATGTTTCCATGTGGAGTCCACAAGGGTTTATAACAAACTAGACATGAGGCTTTGTCAGCAAGTCGCCGGGAAACAGGCAACCGTTCCTTTTTCCGTAAAGACATAGAAGGGAGGGCTTTACCAGCCCTCCCCTTATCTTCATGCCCGGCATATACATGGGTATATGTTGATCCGTTTTTGCATTTGTCACGCGGCGCCCGCAATGAGCGTCGGAAATGCGCTTATCAGCACTTCGGGCCTGCGCCCCAGCCGCCGCCGAAGCCATCGCCGCAGCAGCAGCAAAGCAGCAGGATCCAGATGATGCAGCAGCAATTGCCGCCGCCGAAGCCGCCGAAGCCGCCTCCGCAGCCTTCGCCGCAGCCGTGGCCTCCGCCGCAGCAGCAGCAAAGCAGGAGAATGATCCAGATACAGCAGCAGTTGCCACCAAAGCCGCCGAATCCACCGTCACATCCCATAATACGTCCTCCTCACAAAAGATTAATCAGGTTCCTTTTAAGGTTCCTTTCTATAAGGCTCAATCTATACTACGCGTGAGGGGCGGTTTTGGTGCATCTGTGTATTTTAACCGCTACTGTACATTCTCTTCCGTAAGGTACACGCCGCTTTCCACGCCCGAAACCTTATCGAGCTGCTTCTCGATCGTGCGGGAACGGCGCGAAGCGTCGTCGAGGTTGTTCTGTGCGGCATAAAGGCTTTTCTGCGTTTTATCGAGCGCTACGGTAAAGCCCGCGAACGCCTTGCGTACCGCTTCGAGCAGCCGCAGCACCTCGCCCGACTGCTTCTCGATGGCAAGCGTCTTAAAGCCCATCTGTAGGCTGGAGAGCAGCGCGGTCAGCGTGGAAGGGCCGGAAATGATCACGTGGTATTCACGCTGGCACACGTCAAAAGCGCCCATCGCGATGGCGTCGGCGTACAGGCCTTCGGTGGGCAGGTACATCACCGCAAAGTCGGTCGTAGCGGGCGGGTTGATGTATTTGCCCTGTATGCGCTTTGCCTCGGTGACGAGCGCGGCGGAAAGCGATTTCATCGCTTCGCGCGCGAGCGCTTTGTCGCCCGAGGACAGCATCTCTTCTTTGGCGATCCACGTTTCCATCGGAAACTTGGAGTCGATGGGCAATAGCAGCGAATCATCGCCGCGCCCGGGCAGCACGATCGCGTATTCCACGCGCTCGCGCCCGTCCTTTACGGCTGCGTTTTGCACGTACTGCACTGGCGAAAGCATGGAGGAGATCAGGCTGCCGAGCTGCATCTCTCCCCAGGTGCCGCGCACCTTGACGTTGCTCAGCACGCGTTTTAAATCGCCCACGCCCTGTGCGAGGGATTTCACCTCGCCCATGCTTTTAAACACCTGCTCAAGCTGGTCGGAGACCTGCTTGAACGAACCGGTCAGCCGCTTTTGCAGCATATCGGAGAGCTGCTCGTCCACCGCGCGGCGCATCTGCTCAAGCCGCCGCTCCGTCATGTCAGATATCTCCTTGAGCCTTGCCTCGACGGCGGCGCGAAGCCTGTCCGTGCTGTCGGTATTGGCGCGCGCGCCCTCGGCGATCTGCGTACGTGCGCCGTCGCCCAATAGCTTGATCATGCCGACTACCTCTTTTCGCAGCTCCGCCGCGCTTTGCGCCTCGAGGCGCTTGAGTTCATCGAACCGCTGGTTCTGCGCAGTTTCAAAGCGGGCAAGCTCGTCGCGGATATCGAACGCGCCGCGGCTGCGCGTAAGCGCGGCGATGAAGGCGATGCCCAAAAGCAAACAGACACCCGCAAGTATACAGACCGGTGTTTCCATGGAGGTACCCCCTTAAAAAATAAAATACACAGCGATTATAGATGAAGTGTCCGCCCTTTTTTGGGACAAGGCGTGAAACGATGTAAATACGTGTATGCGGATATGAAAACAAGCCGTGATAAAGGTAGATTTTTATTGAAATGCGATAATAAATTGTTGACTTCACGTGGTGGTTGTGCTATTCTCAGCCCGAAATGGAGGGCGATGCAATGAGCAAGTGGAATATACCGCTGATACTCAAACGGATGCTGGAAGCGCTGATGGTATTAGGCCCCGCGTTCATGATCGCGCTGCCGTTTATTATCCGGCTTAAGGCCGTAAATCATCTACTGGTTCTGGAAGAGCCGCAAACATGGCTGACGTTTGCGTTTATCGAAGTGTGCGGCGTATTCTGCTGGCTGATACTGCTGATGCTGCGCAAGTTGCTTGCCACCGTGATTAAAAGTACGCCCTTTGTGTACGAGAATGTGAAGTGCTTAAAATACATATCGTATCTGTGCTTGGCCGCTGCGCTTGTGCTGCTGGTAAAAACATTCGTAAATTTTTCTGTAATGACCCCGATGATTGCGATACTCGCGCTGCTGTCCAGCATGTTCTGCCAGACGCTTGCGATGGTGTTTGACAAAGCGGTACGCATCAAGGATGAGAACGACCTGACGATATAGAAACGGAGGTGCCCATTTGGCGATCATCGTAAATTTGGACGTGATGATGGCGAAAAGAAAAATATCGCTGAACGAGCTCTCCGAGCGCGTCGGCATCACAAAGGCCAACCTGTCCATATTAAAAACCGGCAAGGCAAAGGCGATCCGCTTTTCGACGCTGCTTGCGATCTGCAAGGAGCTCCAATGCCAGCCTGGCGATATTTTAGAATTCCGGGAGGATGAAAAATGACTGACACAGGTTACCTCTACGAGTATTTTCTCGCGAACAGCCCCAAAGAAAAAAAGGAAGAGGAGGAACCCGAAGAGGAGATTGCGGACGAAGCGCAAAGGGAAGCGGGCTGACAGGCCGAAAAATGTACTGCAAATGGTATTATATAGTAGCGAATTTGACTTTTTATCAGAGACCATATATAATACAAGCAAATTAAATAAATTGCGGTAATATTGACACCTGATATAAACCATAACACAGAGCAAACGGCAACCACGGCTGAAAAGCGTGGGCGCAAAGCATGAAGTCTAACGCCTCAAGGGCTATGATGGTTCGGCTGCCTCCTTGTATGAAGGCAGCTTTTTTCGTTTCAAACGACAATTACGCCTTTTCGGTTCTATATTTCAAAAAAGCGAAGTTGTTATCACTGCTTCGCTTTTTTGCTGCCGCGATTGTGCGAAAGTTGGCAATTTGCGCATTGGGGTGTATAATAATCCCGAACAAGGTTTGTTTATTTTACTTTAAAATCTGATGGGGGTCGATTACAGCATGGAAATCACTTTTATGGGCGCAGCGAGGTGTGTGACCGGTTCGTGCATGATGATTGAAACAGGCGGAAAAAAGCTGCTGGTGGACTGCGGACTAAGGCAGGGCAAAGACGCAAAGGACAATCCGGTGACGGATGGCTTTCCGTTTGCCCCCAAGGAGATTGACGCAGTGCTGCTGACGCACGCGCATATCGACCACTCGGGGCTTTTGCCGCTGCTCGTCAAGAAGGGCTTTGCGGGCAGCATATTTTGCACGGACGCCACGGCGCGGTTGTGCTCCATCATGTTCCCTGACGCGGGGCATGTGCAGGAGATGGAAGTTGAGTGGCAGAACCGCAAGCGGCAAAGAGCGGGCAAGCCGGAGATCACGCCCATCTACACGGTGGAGGATGCGCGCGCCGCGATCCGTTTCTTAAAACCGGTGGTTTATGAGAAAAATATTGCCGTCACGGACGGCGTACAAGCGCGTTTTGTGGACGCGGGGCATCTGCTGGGTTCGGCTTCGATCACGCTTTTCATCACGGAAGGCGGTAAAACGAAGAAGCTCGTGTTTTCGGGCGATATCGGCAACAAGAACATTCCGCTCATCAAGGACCCGGTATACTTAAGCGAAGCGGATATCGTATTTACCGAAAGCACATACGGCGACCGGCTGCACGACAAACGCGATACGCGCGAGCAGATGAAAGAGGTGCTCGCGCGCGCGATAAACGCCGGAGGCAATATCGTCATTCCCTCATTTGCGGTGGGGCGCACGCAGGAGGTGCTCTACGATATCAGCGTTATGCTGGAGGAAGGCATCGTGCCGGGGCTTGAAAGAGTACCCGTTTATATCGACAGCCCGCTGGGGATCGCGGCGACGCAGATATTCGAGGACAGCGGCAAGGGCTATTTCGACGAGGAGGCGATGGCGTACCGCGCGGAGGGCGTGGAGTTTTTCTCGTTCGATACGCTAAAAGTAGCGCAAACGGTGGAGGAGAGCAAGGCGATCAACGAGGACAAGCGCCAAAAGATCATTATTTCATCAAGCGGCATGTGCGACGCGGGGCGTATCAAGCACCACCTGAAGCACAATCTCTGGCGTCCCGATGCCACTGTGTTATTTGTGGGGTATCAGGCCGCGGGCACGCTGGGGCGCAGCATACTCGACCGCAGCAAAAGCGTTAAGATATTCGGCGAGGATATTCAGGTGCGCGCCGATATCGAGTATGTCGAAGGATTTTCGGGCCACGCCGACCGCGCGGGGCTGCTGGAATGGATCGAGCATTTCCCCAAAACGGTTGAACATGTATTTGTCATCCATGGCGAAAACGGCGTCGCGGAAAAGTTCGCGGCCGATTTAAAGGGCATCGGATACAACGCGTCCGCGCCGGAGATGTTTGAAAAGTACGATACGCGCACAAAGGCGGGTACAGTGCCGTATGCCGCGCCCGCAGCGCACGATACGCTGCAAAGCCTGCTCGAACGCGCGCGGCGCGTATTGGAGGGGAAAGAAGCGCAGCAGGGCAAGCGTATGCGGCGCGAGCTGACTGAGTTGCTCTCGCGCTGGGAGGCTGAATAAGCAGCGCGGTATCCAAAACTAACTTTACCGGGGGATTGCGATGGGCAGACTGACCAGAAAGTACGGGCGTAAAAATACGCGAAGGGCGACCGCGGCAAGGCGGTATTCATCGCCCGCGCGGACGCCCGGAGGCAGCGCCGCGAGGCGCGGCCGCAGCGGCAAGGGCAGCAGCCGTGCCGCACTCATCGTAAAGGCGATAGCGGAGTTTTTAAGGCGCAATATTAAGTTTGTCGCGGCAGGCGCGTTCGTGCTGGCCGCGGGCATCGTCTGCCTGATTATATTCACGGGCGGCGCGAAGGAAGTATCCTCTGATACGAGCGCGGCGCAGTCGCCTGAAATCTCCGTCGTGACGGAATATGCCGACATGGAAAGCTATTCGTATGAGAATGTAGACGCCGATACGCTGGCGGGGCTCGCGGGCACTGGCGAAGGCCTGTTTTCGGACGACGCGGAGATGGAAGCGGAGCTGCTTGCGGCGGAAGGTATCCGCATCGGCGTGACGGTTTTGGATCTGCCGACCGATATAGACGAAGCGGTACTGGGCCGTATGGAGGCGTTGTCGAGCGCTACGGAGCAAAGTAAACGCATCTATAAAACATTTTATTATAACGCGCGCGGCAGCGCCACGCAGCAGATGCAGGATATACGCAGCCTCATCAACAATGAAGTGGATGTGATCATCGTCGGGGCGACGAACGCGGAGAGCTTTAAAAAGGTTTGCCTGATGGCCGCTGAAGCGGGCATCCCCGTGGTGGCCTACGACGCGCCGGTTTCGGAAGGGTACGTCGTTAACGTCGTGACGGACCAAAACGCGTGGGGAGAAGTCTATGGCAGCTTTGTTGCGCAGCGGCTTGAAGCGGGTAATGTGCTTCAGGTGCTGGGCAGTGCCGACAATGCGGTCGATCAGCTGCGCGCGCAGGGCATCGCGGCCGGACTGGCGGCAAATCCCAAACTCGCGCTGCTCGATACGGTATACGCCTCGTGGAAAGGGAAGAACGCGAACAAAGCGGTTGCGGAACTGCTCAGCAGGCGCAGAACGCGCAGGATTGACGCGGTGATCACCGAGGAAGGCATGGCCGCAAGTATTTTAGACGCGTTCATCGAAGCGGAAATGTTCCCCAAGGTGATGTGCGGCGATGTGACCGCGGGCTTTATCAAAAAGTGGTATCTGCTTAAAAACGGCGGCCTGCCAATCGAAACGGACGATAAAAATAAGAAGAAGAACGATACCGAACCTACGCCCACACCCACGCTGCTGCTTGCGGCGGAGGATGAACTTACGGCCTGCGCGCAGCCCGCGCCGCTCATGGCGGGCGCAACCGCGTTCGAGATCGCGGTACGGATGGCGGAGGGGCGCATACTCAAAGAACAAGGCGCCACCATCACGTGCGCTGTACAGACGATGATCACGCAGGATAACCTTGCCGAGTGCTACGATAAGGTGAAGGACGCGGAGGATACGGCGCTCATCAGCGATATACTTGATGAAGAGATGCTGGAAGCATTGTTTGAGCCTATGACGGAAGCCGACGCGACGGAAGGCACTGCGGAAACCGCGGCCGCAACGCCCGCGGCAACCCCAACTTCGACGCCGTCCGCGACGGCGACTCCGGCTGTGACGCCATCCGCATAACTTCCAGCGATATAGGGAGTGTTAACAAAAACAAAAGAATACAAAAACGGAGCAAACGTGGGGAAGCACCTTATACGAATCAGCAATATCCTCTTGGAGGGAATATGGATAGCCTGTCTGTAATTTTCTATAAGGGTTTTGACGGAAAAACTTTGCTAATACGAACGAATCAAATTGAGGACTTATTAAAGCTAAAAAACGTATTTATAAGACTTTCAAAAAATGATAATGATGAAGTACGATTATCTAACATTATAGCTCAAAAAACACAAGGTGTTAAAGATGTGATAATGAGCAATTGCTGCACGTATGTCGATACTCGCATAAAGCATGATACACTATACTGGGAGCAGTCGCCAACAGACTGGTATAACGATGAAGGATTATTATCCGGCTTAATCAGTTCAGCTGAAGAGGGGGAGAATGGGCACCAATATTTTGGATCCAGTATAACCATTGAAATTTCTTATAATGAGTTATAAGCCTAAACTGCATATCCACATGATCACGAGCGCCTGCCCCGCAGGCGTTTTCCATTCGCGCTCGAGCGCGGCGTGGC
>CAYNFL010000007.1:0-9965 GCA_964396465.1 uncultured Christensenellaceae bacterium | reverse complement strand
AAAGCTGCGGCAGCTTGACGCAGCTTTTGCGATATCAAAACCGCGAAAGGCGGTCAATCATCGAATATTTCAGGACGTCCGAACTTGTTCCACGCGCTGCGCGTGAGGTTGCCGCTTCCCACGATCTTGGGCGCGGTGCGGTCGCTCACGCTGCTACCCATAACAACCCCCGTGTAGCCCGACATGGCTTCGTATACCACGCCGCCTTCGCCCACCACGCCCATGTGCGTGATCCTGCCGGAGCTGTTCTGGTAAAACACGGCGTCGCCTGCCTTAAGGCCGGCCTTTTCGACGGGCTTGCAATAGCTGTGGTGGAACCCGTGCGCGGTAGAATCGCTGCTTTTGCCGTATACGCCCGCCTTGTTTGCGCTGTACCACCAAAGGCCGCTGCAGTCCCACGCGTAGTCGTCCGGGAACTTCCATGCACCCGCCGCGTCACAGCGTTTGCCGATCGCCAGCAGGTATTCGAACCGGCCGCCGGTAAAGTAGGAAGGATGCGATTCCTTGCGTGCGCGCACGTACTTTTCGGTGATGCGCGTGCCCTGCGCGCCGATGATATATTTGCCGCCCACGCACGATTTAGCGATATCTGTCACCGATTTGACTTTTGCCGAAACCGCGACGGGGTCAACCAGAAAGCGGATATACTTGCCGTTTAAGCTGTATGCGTAGGCGGTGCCGCCCTTCCACGAAACCGCGGCGTACTCGCGGTCGAGCGCGGGGTCGCGCACGGTGATCTTGTCGCCGTTGTGGTATTCACCAAGCTTTGTGCTGCCCGCGCTGCGCGCGGCGCGTACGCTGATGGTACTCGCGGTGACGACGGCGTTGGGCACATCCGGCACTTCGGGCTCCGCATACTTAAATGTAAGGTATTTGCCTTTCGCGGAATAAGCGTATCCGATCTGCCAGATGCATTTGGCGTATTCCTGATCAAGCTTCGCGTCGAGCACAACGATCTCGTCGTTTTTGTGGTAATATCCGAGGCGTGAATATCCCGGGCCGCGCCCTGCGCGCACGCTGATGGTATCCGCTGTGACGATTGCGTTGGATGCGGGCGGAGCGCCATCCGACAGCTGAATATATTTACCCGAGTCCGAGTAGGCGTATCCGGTTTTCCAGATGATCATTGCGTAGTTCTGATTGAGCGCAGCATCCAATACCACGACCGTATCGTTCCTGCTCAGCGTCCCAAGCTGTTTGGCGCTCGAGGCGCGTTTCGCGCGAACGCTGATCTTCGTTGCGTTAACAACCGCTTCTTTCATTATATTCACCTGTATACGCGTATTTACAAACGAATTTGTATAATACATCGTATTCGGAAAAAGCGGATTTGTGCTATCAGATGTCGAACTGCTCCGGATCGTCGATGTGAAGGCGGACCTTCCAATCATCGCTTTCGCCAAAGCCGTCCGCTATCTGTTCCACGGGCAGCTTGACGTATCTTCCTTTCGCGGTGACCGCGACCTCGCCGTTTGGCAACAGTATTTCGCCTTCGGCCTCGAAAAGCAGCCGGAGTTCGCGCGTGATTCGCCCGACGCATTTGAGCTCGACTTCGTACGGCAGCGGCTTTTTATAGGCCAGCGATAATTCCCCCGTAACGCCCCATACATCAGGTTGGCCGATCTGCACCGCGCGCCCCATCGTTTCGTCGAGTATGCACGCGGCGATGCCGCCGTGCACGCGCCCCGGATAGCTCTGGTGCAGCCGGTGCGGTGTGAACACCGCGACCACCTCGTTCGTGTCGGTCTCGTAGAAAAACGCCTTGAGGCCCTTGTTGTTATCCAGCCCGCAAACGAAACATTCGGACGAGTTGGGCTGTTTTGCCGTTACTTTCTTCATGATAGCGCCTCCGATCAAACATTCAGCACATTATATCACACGGCATGGACTGCGGGAACTTTGAGGCGGTGATTGCTGCTTTATTATTGCAGCGCGTATGGTATAATGGGGGTTGATTTTGCATAAGAGGCGTTATGGAGATTACGGCTGATACACGGCTCATCCGCATCGTGGACGGGAAAAAGGAATACTTCGGCGCAGACCAGTATTGGTATCACTCTTATTGGCAGCGCGAATCGGGCTGCGCGCCCGCGACCGCCGCGCTGATGACGATGCATCTCGCCGCGGCGTTCCCGCTGCAGTGCGCCGCGCTGTACCCTTACGCGCTTCCCCCGCAAAAAAGCGATTTCGTTGCGCATATGGTCGAAATACGCGAATTTGTAAAGCCGGGTATGACGGGGCTGACCGATCCCCACAAGTTCGCGGAAGGCGTGCTGGCTTTTGCCAAACGGCAAGAAGTCGCGATTACCGCGCAGCATATCGCGCCTATACTGAGCAACGGCGTTGCGTTTGGCTTTTTTAAACAGGCGCTGCGGCACGGGTATCTCCCGGCGCTGCTGATACTGCGCAACCCCGCAAAGGAGCTCGCGGATCTGACGTGGCACTGGATGGCGGTGACAGGCTGCGACGACGAAACCCGCACGCTTACGGTATCGACCTATGGCAAACGCATCGATATCCCTTTCGACAGCACATGGGTACGGCATAAACCTTACTTTTCGGCGGGAGTATACTTTTATCCGGTGTAAGCGGATTATTCCCGTTGAATTTTTCAACCAACTATAATAAAATACTTTAGTATAATTCGTTAGAATATAGAATTTTATAGGGGAATTATAAAGTCATAACGGCCATAAAGGCAGTATGCTTAATATACTGGCTTTAAATATATAACAGAATAGAAATACAGGGGGTCAATATGAGAAAAATCATATGCTTCGCATTAGCCCTGGTGATGCTGTTATCACTTGCAGCTTGCGGGCCGCAAACACAGGCGGATACACAACCGCCGACTGCATCCGCGCCTGCCGCTACTCCGGCTCCGGTTTACAGCGATCCCGAACTGGCGCGCGCGGTGGCTTTGGGCATCGGCAGCTATGCGGAGGATGAAGCCGTAACATACAAGCAGTTTTTCGCCATGCTGGATAGCGCGGTGGAGTTGGCAGACCCATCCGTACTGCCCGCGTGGGGGCAGCAGCTTTCCGATGCGCGCGCCTCGGAAGCGCCGATGACGCGGCAGGAGGGCATGCTTGCGGTGTTCTATGCCGCACAGGCATTGGGCAAGGAATACGCCAAAACGAATACTTACTGGCGGGAATTGAACGCTATTTTGGGCGACGATGTATCGGGCATTTTCACTTGGGAATATCCGCTTCTTCCAGGCTGGGACAAGCTTGGTTATATCGATGGTGACCAATGTAATAATCAAATGGTTGCTGCATATTATTTCTCTTTCGGTAAGGCTTCGGTTTGCAGCGATAAAACAATATTCGATTATGATCCCGACATGAACTCTATGCGCACATCCGACCCGTTTACATACACTGAAGCGCTGCTTGCCGCGCTGAGGCTTTATGAATCCAACCTGCAGCCGACAGACAGGGTATCGACGGAGGAAGACGAAGCGGTTTTAAACATGGCGGATGAGCGCAGGGATGCGATACTGAATTCTAAAACCGATGTGACAGCGGCGGGTTCGTCTTATTACGTTTCAAATTCCGGAAATGATCAAAACAACGGGACAACGCCTGAAACAGCGTGGGCGACGACAGACAAGGTCAACCATACCGAGTTTGAACCCGGCGATGCGGTATTTTTTGAACGCGGAGGGATATTCCGCGGTATCTTATGTTACAAGTCGGACATCACTTATTCGGCTTACGGAACCGGGTCAAAACCCAGGATATACGGTTCGCCCGAAAATGGAGCAGATCCCGGGAAATGGGCGCTTGTGGATGGAACAGAGAACGTCTGGGAATTTTATAGAGACATGTACGATACCGGCGGGATTGTGTTCAACGAGGGGGAGAGTTGGGCAATCCGAAGAACCGTAATATGGAATGGGGAAGAATATGTAGACCGTATTGACAATACGCTGATAGACATAACAAAGCTAAAGGACCTGTATTTTTACAGCCTGCCGGATTATACCGGATTATCCAGTGAGGAAGCAGGTTCAGAAATGGGCACGACCGGGAAGCTGTATCTGCGGTGTGATGCGGGTAATCCCGGCGAAGTTTATAACTCGATTGAATTTTTATGCGGTGGCATCACAAACATTGGCGGAACCTTTGTTATCCAAACCGGCCCCAATTCTGTGATCGATAATCTATGCCTGATGTATAACAGCGGAGGCGGCATCAGTGTGGCAAGCAATTGTGTTGTACAGAACTGCGAGGTTGGCTGGATGGGAGGTACGATCTCCGCCTTCAGCGGCGCATGGGTGGGTGAAAATAAGCTTGACGTGGTACGGTGCGGTGACGGGATACTGATTGCACAGGGCACGGATAGCGTGGTTTCGGAAAACTATGTGCACCACTTATACGATTTTGGTATAACCGTCGAAACAGGGCCGTGGCTCAGCGACGAAGACCGGCATGCGTACAATATGGCGATCAGCAATAATCTTGTGGAAAGGTGCTCCGGCGGATGTTTGGTCGGCGATTGGCCGGCGTTGGCCAGTTACAGCGACAGCCAGCCGCTCTTTGACAATATTGCGATTTCCAACAACTATTTTATGTATATGGGGTATGGATGGTCCCACCTGAAGCCTGATTACGATGGGGGGGAGGAGGATCAGATTAATAACGGGAACTGCAATGTTGTGATGGGATTTCCCGCAAAAACCGGAAACAATATTTCAGTCGAAGATAACGTTTTTTATCTTTCCACCTATGCGCTTGTCGGAGGCATGATGGGGCCGTTCGGGCAGGAACAGGAATATACGGTCTCTTTTTCAGGCAACACTTATGTACAAAACAACCGGGGATTGCTCGCGGAATGGCCGGACAGGGGTAATTATTCATATTGGAGAAGAGCATTCTATAATTTAAGTGCGAAGGAAACAATAATGGAATTGCTTGGCGATGATTCCGCTGTAGTATTGACGCCTGACATGGATGGGGACAGCTAAGGCGAGCGATATTTTTTAAGTGAAGCGAAACAATACAGTACCATAGCAGTGAGGTTCATATTTGAAGCGACAGTCGCTTACCCACCCCGCAAAGCGCAGCTTTGCGGGGAACCCCAGGCGCAGCTAACCACGATGGAAAGAGCCTTTGATTTGAGTTTCTGTCATTACGAATGAACGCTACCCTCGCTCATCCCCGCGCGTGGTAGTTGTACAGTTCCTCCGTCGCAAGCGATATCTTGGTGGCCGACCATTCGTTTGTTTTGGGATAGATATAATACGTGTCGTCCAGCGTGGAGAGGTCGATGCAGTCTCCCTTGCCCATATAGTCGTATTCGATGTGGCACGAATACATGGAGAGCGGATCCTTCTTGAGCAGAAAGGGCTTGCCGTCAAAGATGCCCTCCAGCGTAAAGCCGTTCATGTCGTGCGTCAGGCGGCCTTCGCCGAGGCGGATGTACCCCTTGGCGTTGGGCAGGCTGTCCACGACGACCTCGGAAGAGAAGAAGTACTGCCCCGCTTCGATGAGCTTTTTGACATCCTCGCGCAGCGCCTCGTACCAGCTGGGGATGTGTACGTGCTCCGCTTCGTCCTGCGCGATGAGCTCCCCGTACTCGGTCATCGTCCACTGGCTGTGGCAGGCGTCGCACCAAAGCCGCGTGCCGTCGGAGCGCATCTCAAATTCGGTACCGCAGTTGCGGCATTTGTAGAGCACCTTGTGCAAGCCCTTGGCGCGATTCTTGTATTTGATGCGGATGCCGTTTTCCTTTTGCCAGAGGTATTCGTCGTAATAGAAGGCATCGTTGATGCGCTTAAAAGTTACCTCCTTGGGAAGCGTCTTGATTTCTTCCGCCGTAATGATCTGCGTCAGGTCCGCTTCGAGCCTTATATGCCGTTTGTGCAGGTTCCATACGGGCGAACGCAGGAAATTGCCGTGCATGCTGAGCGTTACGACCGGCACCTTTAAAAACTTGGCAAGCTTGCCGAGCGACTGCGGCAGGCAGGCGTTCGTGCCGATCAGCGAGTAGCGCGCCTCGGGGTAGACCACGAGTATGTCGCCGTGGTCGATCACCTTCTTTAAGTGCATCACGAGCTGCGCGTCGTTGGTGAACTTGCGTTTGCAGATGCAGCCCACGTTACGCAGCAGCTTTTCGCGCCCGATGAAGCCGTCGATAGCGACCACGTAGTTGGCGCGGTGGGGGAACGTGCACGCCGTGGTGACCATGAAATCGACGAACGACTTGTGCGTACACAGCAGCAGGTAGGGCGGTTTTAAGCCTTTCATGTTTGTGCGGTTGATCTTGAGCCGGTTCGTCCATACTACGGGAAAGCTCAGTAACCAGGTGAGCACTTTCAGGCAGGTCTTTTGCCGTTTCGGGGATGCTTGCATATCAAAGCGGGTTACTTCTTCCATGTGGACACCTCGATGCTTTAATTTTCGTTATGATTCGCTATTATATCATAAAATGATCGCAGTTGTATCGATCTTTAAATATACGGCTCAATCGTCTGCGGCGCGCGATACTTTGCACTTTTTCAGAGGTTGAATATAAAAACCAGCGCAAACAGCACGATGCCAAGCAGCGCCAGCCAAAAGCTCCTGCGGTCGTTTTCACGCTTGAGGTAAAGCAGCGTAAATATCACAGTGAAAAGGAACGGAATGAGGACACCGACGATTTTAGGCATCGTGCTGCTGGCATTACCCGCCGTGTCAATCTGCATGACGAGCGTCTCCGGTAAAACAATGAATGCCACTGCCGCAAGGATTACGGCGGCGGCGATGATGCAAACGGCAATGATCTGTTTTTTGTTTTTCATGCGTCGGTTATCCTCGTTCAATCAGGTTTTGATAAAATACGACGGTATTATATCACACGAACCGCGCATTGTGTTCTAAAATTTGAAAGCGGGCGATGACGAGCGCCGCTGGATGGAATCATGGCGGAGGCAGTGAAAAGAAGCACGGCCGCACAGGGGTCTGGCGACGATCGGGGACATGACGCTGGGCATCGTTTCATCGCATCAGAAACAAGAAATAATCAGGAAAAAGCGTACTGAATTTAAGTGATAAAATTGCGCGACTTTACACAAACTTTCGCGGCTTTTACGTGCGCACGATGAAGCGAAACTGACCGGAGGCTATAATTAAATCATGAAAGAAATAACAACAGCCGCGCCGATGGAGCGCACCATTGAAATCGCGATGCTCGTCTGCGCGCTGGCTTCGGTGACGGCGGTGGTGTTGATCACCGTGCTGATATTCTCCGAAGGGCCGCTGGCGATGGGTGCGAGCAAATGGCAGATGTTATGCAAGGCCAGCCTGCCTGCGGCAAAGTGGGCATCGTCACGAGCATCGTGCTGGGCATTGGGCGCGCCGAGGAGGAAGTCATTGCGGTGAGGCTTGTCGCGGGTAATACGCCGGTAATCCCCGATTCGATATGCGGGCAAAAAGCCCGGCGCGGGGACGCGCGGGCCTTTCGCGGTGCGTATATCGATACCGGGCAAAGCCGCGATATCACGAGAATGATTATTCTGAGATATCAGCGATGTAAACGATGTCGCTCGTGCTGCGGCCGCCGTTGTACGGCTGATTCACAAGGCTGTCCAAAAACACCATTTCAGATATTGTTCCGCCGTCAAGGTTATAGGCTGTCGAGCAGCCAAGGCCGCAGAACAGCTGTGACAGCTCCGAGAGCGTCATGCCGACCGAATACCCTTTCTGCCTGCCGTCCACCACGACGAAGCAATAATGGCCGGGTTCGTAATAACCGATGGCGGTTCTGGGGTTTCGTATCTGCTCGGCGCTGTTGAACTCCGTCATGGGCAGGCCGTTATTGAGCAGCATCGGCCCGAACGCCCAGATTTGCAGCGCGCCGTTGTCCATAGCAGCCTCGATATCAAAATCATCCGGCGAATACGTCTGCATCGTACCGTCACCGTACATTACGAGCATGTCCGAGGTACCCGTTTCAACGCGGGACAAAGAACCGTTGCGCAATACGGGCCCCGGGCAGAAATTGCAATTGTCGCCGTTGATTGCAAGGATGGCGTTTACATCCGCGGCGACCTTGTCAGTGGGAGCGGTGGAGCCGAACGTATTCTCTGGGAACGCCGTTTTAAAGCATTCTAGGTTTTTGATATAGATGTTGGCGATACAACAGATAACGTCATCTTCATCCCGAAGCGTATAGATGGAGATGTTGATATTTTCACTTTTATAGGAATTTTCCGTCTTTTCGACATCGCCTTCGGTAAATTTTTCGGGGAAGCTTGCGCCGAAATCGCCATAGTCGGGTGCGGGCGTCGCCGAGGGCTTAGGCGTTGCGCTTTCTGAAACCGTGGGCGTTTCCGCTACGGGCGTTACGGGCATCCCGGTATCGGTATCATCCAAATGCGTCTCCGTCACCGGCTGGCATGCCGTTGTAAAGCAGGCAAACAGCAGCACCGCGGCCGTCAGCAGCGCGGCGGCTTTCACACCGCGTGCGGAATGACGCCGCATGTAGATGCCTCGCACGCGCCGCTCGGCGGTTTGCCGCGCCGTGCCCAGCGCCATGCCCAGTACGAAGCGCGGCTGTGCCTGCGCGTACATGCCAAGTATCGTGGAAGCGTAGCGCTTCTTTTCGGTATCGCCCATGGCGGAGACCACCGCGCTGTCGCAAGCCGTTTCCATATCCGCCTTCATCAGCCGCGCGGTAACCCAAACGATCGGGCTGAACCAGTATACCGCCTTGAGCAGCGTCAGCAGCAGGCACATGAGATGGTCGCCGCGCTTGATGTGCGTGAGCTCGTGCCGCAGCGCGAACGCGATGCTGCGGCTGTTTTTTCCCATCAACTCTGCGGGCAGCACAACCGTGGGATGAACGCTGGCGTTCAGCGCGGGCGAGGGGAAATCCTCCAGCATCACAAAGCGTACCTGCGCGCGGATACCCAGCTCCTGCTGAATGCGCTGCGCTTCCCGCTGCCATTCCTCCGGCAGGGAGGGGGCTGCGGCGAAACGCCGCTTCAGCTTTGCCGAATTGGTTGCCGCGGTAAGCCCTGCCGCGGCGATGCCCGCAATCCACAGCGCAATCAACGCGGTTTCCCAATTCCATTGCTGCGCGGTTTCGCGCGTTGCTGCGGCTGCGGTATTTTCTGTTAGCGTATCTGTTTGCGCAGCGGTTTCCGCAACGGAAGCGTTTTCGGCAGCGCCTGGTATCCGGGGAGATGGGGCGTCGCCGCGGTCTGCGGCGCGTGCCAGAGCGGAAGGGTTCGCCTGCTGCACCTGCTCGTCCCCGTCACGATCAGCGAAATGCCGCTGACCGTGACGGGGACGAGCAGCCGCGCGATCAGCAACAATTACGCGGCGTACAGCAGGGCGGGGGAGGCGTGCTTTTTGAATACCGCGCGGAACAACAGTATCGCTCCGAGCAGTATTGCCGAATATGCGGTGATTTCTAACAGCATACGGAGAACCGTCATTGCGCGCCGCCTCCTTTGCTAAGCTCGTCGAGCAGCTTTTTAAGCTCCTCGTGATCCTTTACGGAGAGGCCGCTCTCCTCGATCATGCAGACGAGCAGTTCCTTTGCGCTTTTTTCGCTGACCTTGCGCAGCAAGCCGCGGCTTTCGGCGCGGATACAATCTTCTTTATCCGTGAGCGCGTAATAAAAGTTGTCGCGCCCGCGCGTCTCCACGCCCACAAAGCCTTTTTCGGCTAACTTGCGCAGGTACGAGGCGTATGTGCGGTAGTTCCAGTCCATCGCGTCTCCCATGGCCGCGATGACCTCGGACAGCGTCTGCGGCGGCTTGCCCCACAATGCCGACATCACCGCCCATTCGGGAGCGGTAAGTGTATCTTTCATGGCTGCATCTCCAATCTAGGGATTTAAATAATAACCCTATGATTATACTTATAATCCTAATCGCGGCGATTGTCAAGCTTATTAAGAAAAAAAGAAACGGGCGAGGTTTACCCCCGCCCGCACCATTTGTTTTATTGGCTTACGCTTTCGTTTCCGCC
>CAYNFL010000006.1:0-20352 GCA_964396465.1 uncultured Christensenellaceae bacterium | reverse complement strand
TTTATTTATTATTTGTCAGTTATATATTTTATATGGGTTGGGTTCCCAAATATGCAATACTGATCGCATTTTCGACCATAATAACCTATCTGTGCAGTATCGTTATAGATAGAACCCCTAAAAAAAGTGTTAAAAAAGTAATTATCGCAATTGGTTTTATGGTGAATCTAGGTATATTGTTTTTTTTCAAATACTTTAATTTTTTATCTGATTCCATACAATCAATTTTTAATTACTTTAATATTCATGCGAATACTCCTAGATTTAATATATTACTACCTGTTGGCATATCTTTTTATACTTTTCAGGCACTTGGATACATTGTTGATGTATATCGGGGAAATACAAAGGTTGAAAGAAATATATTAAAATATGCATTGTTTGTATCGTATTTCCCACAGTTGGTTGCAGGACCGATTGAACGTTCAGAAAACCTACTGAGTCAAATAAGAAATCTTCCAAATATTAAAACTCCAAAATTAAGTGATATATCTTCTGGATTAATAACCATGCTATGGGGTTTCTACATGAAAATGGTTATCGCGGATAGAGTAGCAATACTCGTTGACACAGTTTTTGATAGGTATTGGAATTATGGCTTTTTTGGACTTTCTGTGGCGACAATAGGATTTGCAATTCAGATATATTGTGATTTTGCTTCTTATTCTACAATTGCGATGGGAGCTGCTCGGATTATGGGTTTTTCTCTAATGGAAAATTTCAATACGCCTTATTTTTCAAGATCGATAAAGGAGTTTTGGCAGAGATGGCATATATCTTTGAGTACATGGTTTAAAGATTATCTATATATACCTCTGGGAGGAAACCGCAAATCAAAACCTAGAACATACTTGAATATTTTTATTGTATTCATTGTAAGTGGAATTTGGCATGGAGCTAACTGGACCTTTGTAATTTGGGGCGCTTTACACGGATTTTATCAAATTATTGGAGCAGTTCTTAGACCGGTTAAGGGACGAATAAATACTCTTTTAAAGACAAAAACCGACTGTTTTAGCTATAAAGCGTCTCAAACAGCAATAACCTTTTTATTAACAAGCTTTGCATGGATATTTTTTAGATCGAACACAATTATTGATGCGTTGCGTTTTATTAAACTGATGCTAATTAACCGTGATTTCTGGGCTTTCTTTGATGGTTCAATTTACTCGTTGGGATTATCTCGTCCTGAGTTTAATATACTTATAATCAGTCTTGTTGTTTTATTGTTAGTTGATACTATCAAATACAAAAAAAACTTAAACATTGATAGATATTTAGAACATCAAAACATTTGGTTTATATGGATGTTTATTATTTTGATATTTATTATTATCTTAGTTTATGGAATATATGGACCTGCTTTTGACGCAAAGCAATTTATATATTTTCAGTTTTAGGAGATTGCACTAATGAGTAATTTAAGAAGACCTTTATCCACAGAAAAGAAGATTACCCCAAAAACCATTTCAGTTATAAAAGTGATTGCTTTTCTCGTTGTATTGGTTATGGTAACAAATGGTGTTTTGAATATTTTAAGCTTTAAGTATGGAGATGGCATTTTAAGTATAGATATATTCTATGATCAGAAACCCAATACCGTTGATGTTCTTGTACTTGGAAGCAGTCATGCATTTGAAAATATCAATACATCTGTTCTGTATACTGAATATGGTATCGCATCTTTCGATTTATGTGGTAGTGTACAGCCTTTTTGGAATACTTACTATTACTTAGAGGAAGCTTTAAAAACCCAATCTCCAAAACTTGTGGTACTGGAAGCCTATGGTGTAAATATTGTTGACGAGTATTCTGATGATAGCCGCATAATTAAAAATAATTATGGCTTAAGATGGTCGTCAACAAAAATAAATTCTTTATCAGTGTCTGTTCCCCAAGACAGATTAAAAGATTTTATAATTGGACCTTTTCAATACCATTCAAGATATGCTTCTCTTACAAAGGAAGATTTTGAACCACATTTAGGAATGAAAATATTCGAGAATTTTAAAGGATTTGGATGCAATTATGCAACAACTGCATTTGAAACTCCCAAGGTATCTCATATTACAGAGACCATGGAATTATATTGGAAAACAGAGAGATATTATAGGAAAATTATTGAATTATGTATCGATAAAGGAATTCCTCTTTTAATAGTTGTCACACCTTATGTTGTTACTGAATCTGAACAAATGCGTTATAACAAAGCTGCAGTAATTGCAGAAGAATATAGTGTTCCCTTTATAAATTACAACTTACAATATAAAGAACTAAGATTTGATTTTTCAAAAGATATGGCAGAAATCGGACACAACAACCATATTGGTAATATTAAAACGACAAGAGCGATTGGCGAATTATTAAAACAGAATTATGATTTACCAGATAGGAGAAACAACCCTAATTGGAAATCATGGGAGTTAGATGCGCAGTTTTTTTGGCAAGGATTAAAAAATCAAAAACTAAGAGATACAATTGAATGGAATGGTTACTATTCACAACTAATGAATAGCGATTATTTTATTGCTGTGACAACTAAAGGAGATATGTCTTTATCGGTTCAAACCATAAATGGTTTTCTTCAGTCTTTTGGTATAGAAAATGAGTATTATGATTCAAATGGTGCATGGGTAATGAAAAACAGGGAGATTATTTTTAATAAATATGAAAAGATGAACCATCCTTTTATTAGATTAGGATCGATATGTTTAGATTTCAGCCGAGAAGATGGTATTTATATAGGTAATGATAATATTTCAAAGGTGGCAAATGGAATAAATATTATTGTTTATGACGCAATTACTGATAGTATTGTAGACATCATCGGACTTGATGTAACAGATATTTTAACAATAAAGAGATGACGGGTTTATTTTTAAACATATGATATGGAAAATAGTATAAGCATAAAACTGTTACTTTTCATACAGAACTTAATAATATATTAAGATTTTTATACGATGCTTATTTATTTTAATACAAAGGGTAAAGAAAGACCTCGTATATGGTTTTAGTTTAACTTTTAAAAAGACTTAATCCATTTTTTAATCATCCAAATATATTACCAGAAAAATAACAATGAGAGAAACGGAAACCGGAGGGATTCGGGAAACAAAACAGGAGAAAGGACGAATGGCAGGATTATTTGCAGAAAGCCGGATTATCCGGGCTTGATATCACGGGTTCAAAATAATATAATATGTTCCATGCGATTTTGACTACACAGAGGAGGCAGAAGGATACATGTTAAGCAAGACACAGATAGATGTGCTGAAGAAACTGAAAGAGATTGACGAGGGGCTTCCGGAAGGAGTCTCCTTGACGTTTGCGGTAGACAACGCGATGCAACTGCTGGACGAAGCGGAGTGCGAACAATATGTGATGGCAATACATTCACTGATTATGGCGGGATACCTGACAAGCCATACGCGGCAGCAGACCTGCTCCGGCGTTCCTTACTGGCTGGAGCTTACCCGGCGCGGCCGCAGCTATTCGGAGGAGATGAGCGCATAACACAAAGAAAAAAGGTAGCAGTTGCCAGAAATTTTAAGAGAAAGGCTTTACGCAGTATACAGAATAAAAATTAAAAATCCCCACTGGGAAGGAAACGATGTAACCGTGCCCTTCCGGGTATGTAAAGGTTCACGTATTTTGTTCTAAGCCGCATTTATTACGGCTTTAGCTTACTGACAAAGCCTTAAGCTTAGTTATATCGATATCACCCTGGCGGACTCCGCATGGAAACATGCCTTTTGAAAGGGCTGCCCCTGAGAAAGGCAAAAATAAAGTCGGGTCATGCACATAAAAACCGCTGACAAACGAAGTTTGTCAGCGGCCTGAAGCCGCATTTATTGCGGCTTATTTCATTCAGACCGTAAGATGCGCATATAAACTCAGAATCTCAGTTGCAGGTTTTATCAGCCGCAGCCGGGTTTGCGTACGGTTGAGGAGTACGGTATCAGGAATTCGCGTATACCGCCGGAATACGGCGCAAGGTCATATTGCTGGTAATATACTGTTACGCCTTCCGGAACCAGATAAAAGCTTTGCGGGCAGAAATGGATGGCAACGTTTCTCTGGTAGTCGTCAAAATAATATTCCCCCTCGCCGATCTGTGCTTCAATCTGACGCAGAATCTGTCCGACGATATATTCGCGGCAGCGCACAGGTGACGCGCAAAGTGAGGTAAGGCGGATGTGCGCGCATTCGGCGACATCCCATGTATCGGAAGTACGTACCGTTCCGCCATGAGCGCCCCCCGTATACTCATACCGGTCAAAATACAGGCTCAACGTACAATCCTCGTTCAGCGTGACCGTATAATCCGTCACGGCTTCAAATACGCGCACGGGCGCGCCTGTTTGCATATCCTCTTCGTACTGCTCTTTGGCTTGCTGAAACAGCGCTTCGCGGCAGTGGTGGGCGTACGCGGTCGCCAAAGATGCATAGCGCTGGTTGATGCATCCCACAGGGAACACCGCGGAATAGAACTGAGGATATTTGACGCTGAATCGCAGCAGCAGCGTATCGCGGTAAAACAGCTCCTCGCTGATTTCCAAGGTTTGATATTGAACGCCTTCAATCATTTTTTCCCCCCCGTTTCAGCATATTCACACGCAAAGCCTCATCATGCATCGCACATACAAAAAAGCGCTTTGGGAGATAGTAATAACAGCCGGTATTCAAGGAGGTCGTTATGCACGCAATGCTCAAAGGCGCGATCAGCTTCGGGCTGGTCAATATCCCCGTCAAAATGTACGCCGCGACGGAGGAGAAGGATGTGCGTTTCCGTTCGCTGCACAAGAAATGCCACACACCCATCAAGTATAAAAAGACATGCCCGCTGTGCGGCGAGGAAGTTGGCCCGGACGACACCGTGCGCGGGTTTGAGTATGAACCGGGTAAATTCGTGATCATATCGGACGAGGACATGGAGTCCGTCAAAGAACAGGTGCAGGCAAAGACCATCGAGATCGTCGATTTCGTACTGCTGGAGGAGATAGACCCCATCTATTACGTCAAGACGTACTATCTCGCGCCGCAGGCGGAGGCCGCGTCAAGCGCGACGGCATTCGTGCTGCTGCGCGAGGCGATGCGCGCTTCAGGCCGCATCGCGGTGGCGAAACTCGCGATGCGCGAACAACAGACGTTATGCGTGCTGCGCATATCCGGCAGCGCCATACTGCTGGAAACGATATACTACCCAGACGAGATACGACCCGTATCTGAGGTGCCCGCGCTGCCGCAAAGCCAGGCGGCGGACGAAAAGCAGATGGACATCGCACAGCGGCTGATCGACAGCCTCACCGCAGAATTTGACCCGGCGAAGTACACCGACGAATACCGGAGAGCGCTTCAGGAACTCATCAAAGCGCGTATCGAAGGGCGGCAGGTGGTGATGCAGCCGCAAGCGAAGGAGAGCAATGTGATTGATCTCATGGAAGCGCTCAAAGCCAGCCTCAAAAAAGCCGAAGACGCAAGTGCCGGTAAGGGCGCTCAGGCAAAATGATAAAGTGCATGGAGCCGATACCGCTGTCGTATGTCAAGAACGATCAAGAATTTATCCATCAAATCAAATGGGATGGCATCCGCGGCATCGCTGTCATAGAAGACACGGCGCTGCACCTGTATACCAAGAATGGCATTGAATGCACAGCGAAATACCCCGAGCTTAAAACGCTGCCGGAAAACGTCGATGCGGGTCAGGCGGTGCTGGACGGAGAGATCGTTGTATTTATGAACGGCAAGCCGTCGTTTTACCATGTGCTGCGGCGCAGCCTCTTAAAAAAATCGGCAAGCGGGATGCAATACCCGGCGCGCTATATCGTGTTCGATCTGCTGTATTTAAACCGCCGCGACATTCGGCCGCTTCCGCTTAAGGAGAGGCAGGAAATGTTGCAAAGCTGCTTTTCGGGAAGCGCCGTCTCTGCGCCCGCGGACAGCTTTGAGGACGGCGGGACGCTGTTTTCACTCATGAAGCAAAAGGGTATGGAAGGCATCGTATCAAAGAGGCTGCTTAGCCCGTACATCGCGGGCAAGCGCCACGGGGACTGGTTCAAGACCAAGGTGGAAAGAAAGCTGCTGTGCGCCGTAACGGGCGTCAGCTATAAGAATGGCCTGCCCACTTCACTTTCGCTCGGCGTATACCGCGATGGCGTGCTTAAGCCGATAGGCCACGTCGGGTCGGGCGTAAAGCAGGAGGACTTAAAGCTGCTCTCACAGCAAATAAAACCCGGCGATGCCCCTGCCGTGACATGCTGGGTGAAGTTTTTCGAGTGGACGCCTGCCGGAACGCTGCGCGCCCCCGTGATGCTGGGCTTTTCTGCCTCTGTGCCTGAAGAAGCGACGGGGGAGGAGCAAAGCTTATGAATGCTGAAAAAGACCGAATTGTACTGAGTAATCCGAATAAGATGATATTCCCAGAGGCTAATATCACTAAGCTGGATTACGTAAGCAAGCTGATTGACATTTCCCCTTACCTGCTGAAGTACACCTCGGGCAGGATACTCACCGCAATACGCTATCCGGGCGGTATCCATGAGCCTTCCTTTTACCAGAAGCATCTGCCGAAGGGCGCGCCCGCGTGGGTGGAAACCATTAAAAAGGATGGCGAACAGTTTATCAACTTAAACCGCGCCGATACGCTTGCGTGGCTGGGCAATCTTGCTGCGATTGAGTTTCATACGCCCTTCTGCGCCGAAGTGGAGGGGCTGCTGCGCGCGCTTGTTTTCGATCTTGATCCTTCGGAAGGGCAGGCGTTTGAAGACGCCGCGGAATGCGCGCTGCTCGTATACGATACGCTGCTGAGCCTTGGTATACAAAGCCTCGTTAAAACTTCGGGAGCATCCGGTTTACAGATATATATTCCGACTTCGCCGAAAACCTTCGAGGAGGGAAGGCGCGTTAACGAGTTCTTCGCGAAGTATTTCGCGGCAAAGCACCCGGATAAAATTACGATTGAGCGCCTTGTCAAGAACCGTGGCCAAAAGCTGTACTTCGATTATCTGCAAATGGGGCCGGGAAAAAGCATTATTACCGCATATTCGCCGCGTGCGACAGACTGCGCAGCCGTTTCCATGCCCTTGGAGTGGCAGGAGCTTAAAGACGGCGTTACGCCTTGCGATTTTACATTACATAACGCGGAAATGCGCTTAAAGCTTAAGGGCGATATATTTGAACCGGTGCTTTCCGGGAACATCAACGAGCCGCTTGAGGAAATGATCCGGCAGGCAGGATTGTGACGCATGCGCCTTTGACAGTTCAGACGGGATTTCGGCTATACTTTTTTCTCGGATTATGATAAAATAACAAAAAACAAATGAAGGTGGACAGATGAAAACCATCAAAAAGTTTTTGTTAATCATAACGATAGTGATGCTTGTAATGGCAACGGGTATCCATGTGGCGCTCGGCGAGCCCACCCCGACGTCCACTCCTGCGT
Source organism: uncultured Christensenellaceae bacterium (assembly GCA_964396465.1). Lineage (GTDB taxonomy): Bacteria > Bacillota > Clostridia > Christensenellales > SZUA-584 > JAEWCC01. The sequence goes on along the minus strand of CAYNFL010000006.1, from coordinate 12,908 downwards.
CCTCACCGACGCCGCCGCCGTCGGAGGAAGTATCCCCCGATGCAACGGATACTGATACCGCTTCAACCGAACCGGGAACGACGTTTGTAACGCTGAAGTCGGGAAGCTCGGGAGAAGCAGTAATCCGGCTGCAGATGCGCCTCCGCCAGCTCGGTTATTTTAATTACCGCGCAACAGGCATGTATTTAGGAATGACGGAAGGCGGCGTCAAGCAGTATCAGGAACAAAACGATTTGTCGGCAGACGGACAGGCCGGCGAACAAACATACAACGATATGTTCACAACGGACGCGGTTCGCAAACCGCTCAGCATGTCGATCGTTCCCGTACACGGCGAATTGGACGTGAAGGTCAACCCGGTGGTATACGGCGAGCTTTCAAGCTGGGCGGAGGTCGACGCGGTATTCACGGTGGGTGCGACGGTAACCGTTACGGATTTCAATACCGGGGCAACCTTTCAGATGCAGCGCACAGGAGGAACCAACCACGCCAATGTCGAGCCGCCGGATTCGGCGAACTACGACAGCTTCGTCAATGTGATGGGCGGGGATTTAAGCTGGGAGAAACGTGCGGTGCTCGTGGAAATCGGCGGCGTGAAATACGCGGGATCCATTTTCGGAAATCCGAGCGGCGAAGATACGCTCGGGGAGGCAAACGGCATGAAAGGCCATACGGAGATATATTTCAACGGCAGCACGTCCGATTTCTTCGGGTTTACCGACCGGTATCACCAAGAAAAGGTACTCATCGCCGCGGGACAAATACAATGATGCGATAATATAACCAATTAACCTTCCGCAACTACGGAAGGTTCAGCTTGCTTACAAAGTCTCGCGCTCAGTTTTATACTTTAACCCTTGTGGACTCCACATGGAAACATGCCTTTCGAAGAGGCCGCCCTCGAGAAAGGCGATAATAAAGGCGGGTAATGCACATAAAAAACGCTGGCAAACGAAGTTTGCCAGCGGTCTAAACCTTCCGCAGTTGTGGAAGGTTTTTTTATTGCCTTCTTATTATTTGTGATAACCATCTATAAACGTTCATATGCTTTAACATGAACGAACCGATGAATACCGGCTGGAAAGAGCTGCTTGGCCGCTGTCTTCCTGAACACTTGTTTGCGGCGCTGCGTGCGGTTGATGAAAGCGTATCGCAGCGTATTGAAGAGATACGGCTGCGTACGGGCAGACCGCTCATGGTTTACACCGGCGAAAACGGGTATTGCGTAAGCGCGGGCGGGAGGCTTTCCGGCACCTCGGGCATTTTGGTCACATCAGAGGATATGGAACAGGCCTTCGGAGCAGTCACCGGAAAATCCGCATACGCATATGAAACCGAGCTGAAACAAGGCTTTTTAACGCTCTCGTGCGGCATACGTGCGGGGTTTGCGGGCAGTGCGGTGATTCAGGACGGCGCAATCAAAACCTACCGCGGCATCAGCGGCATCAATTTTCGGATTCCATGCCACGCTTTGGGCATATGCACGAGGCTGCTGCCGTATATATCAGCGCAAGGGATGCTTAAAAGCACGCTGATACTTTCCGCGCCCAAGCTTGGAAAGACGACACTCGCGCGCGATATCGCGCGCAGCGCGGGCAGCGGCATGGGGCTCGTTCGCAGTAAAGTTACCGTGATCGACGAGCGGCAGGAGCTTGCGGCCGCGGAATACGGAGAGCCGCTTTTCGATGTGGGTACGGAGACGGACGTGATTTCGAACGTCAGCAAGGCGGCGGGTGTGTTCATGGCGCTGCGCGCGCTTTCGCCCGACGTGATCGTCACGGATGAGATCGGAAGAAGCGAAGACTTGGAAGCGCTGCGCGAGGTGGCCAGCGCAGGTGTCGTGATGGTGACGACCGCGCACGCGCCTGACTTAAAGAGCCTGCTCGAACGGCTATTCTTCAAAAAGGTGTTCGAAGAGGGCATGTTCGAATCGTATGTCACGCTATCGGCTTCTCTCGGCAGAATCACGGTGGAACAGGTATACGACGCGCGTGGACAAGGGCAGCTGCCCGCGCCGATGAAGCTGGAGGCGGTATGAACCTGATATTGTGCTTGATTATCGTAATATTGTGCGCATACATCGGCAGGCAGCTCGCGCAGCGCTCCGCGCAGCGGCTCTCGTTCTTCCGCGAGTACGGGTCCGCGATGGTGAGCCTTGCTGACAGCGTGACCGGCATGAACCTAGAGCTGCGGCGTGCGCTCGAGATGCCCTGCGGCAGCGCGGTGCAGGGCATCATGCACCGGTGCGCACAGCAGCTGAAGCAGTCACCGCAGACGCGGTTTTCTGTGATATGGCGGGATAGCGTTGCCCGGCAGACGCCGGGCAGCCTCACAAAAGAGGACATGCGTTTGATATCGGACGCGGGAGAAGCGATCGAAGCGCTATGCAGGAACCCAAGCCGGAAGCAGGCGGAAGCGTATCTGAACCGGCTGGATAAATACATTGCCGACATGGAGATTGAGAAGCGTAAGAAGTGCAGGCTGTACAACGCGGGCGGATTGCTCGCCGGGCTGTTTATCGCGCTGCTCGTCGTTTAAGGAGGGAAGGTTCTTGGCCATTGACCTTGTTTTCAAGATTGCCGCGATCGGCATACTCATCGCGGTGTTGAATCAGCTGCTTACGCGCGCGGGACGCGAGGACATCGCGACGCTGACGACGATCGCGGGGCTGATCATCGTGCTGCTGATGGTGGTCGATTTGATCAGCAACCTGTTTGACAGCGTCAAACAGATATTCGGGCTGTACTGATGGAGATCGTTCAAATCGCGGCGCTGGGGCTCATCGCGGGTGTGCTCATCGTGATGATCCGGCAAAAGCAGCCCGAGCTTGCGATGCAGGTCAGCATTGTGGCGGGTCTGATCATACTGATCTATGTGCTCGATTATATTGCGACCGCGGTGGAATACGTACGAGACGTCATCTCGAAATACGACATACCGTACGAAAGCATCGGTATCGTATTGAAGATCATCGGCATCGCGTACATCTGCGAGTTCGCCGTTCAGATACTCAAGGATACCGGGGAAACCTCGCTCTCCTCCAAGGTGGAGCTCGCGGGGCGCGTGCTCATCATCGTGCTGTCGCTGCCCGTAATCACGTCGTTTATGAATATGGTGATCGGAATGCTGAACTGAGTTATGAAAATACGATGGATGGCGCTCGCGCTGCTGGCGTGTCTCATGGCGTTTCCGACAGCCGCGCTGGCGCAGCAAGATACAACTGAAAAGCAGGCAAGCGAAGAAGACATAGACGATGAAATCGCGGACGAGATTGAGGACAGCATTGAGGCCGCGATCTCCGCCGCCGACCTGCACGCGCTGGAGTCGTATTATAACGAGTATGCGCAGACGCTTGCGCCCCTCACGGGCGGGAGGGATTTTAAATCGTTTTTGATGATGCTCGCGGAGGGCGGCGCGGATTTTGACATGTCCGACATATTCGCGATGGCCTTTGGTGCGATGTTCGACGGCGTGAAAAAGAGCATACCCGCAATCATACAGATCATCATCATCGGCCTGCTGTTCAGCGTGATATCGCATTTCAAACCCTCGTTCGGGCAGACGGGCGTATCCAAAGCCGCGCAGACCGCGCAGTTTGTGATCGTAGGCGCTATTACGGTCAGTGTACTGACGAGCGCGTTTGGCATCGGTGTCAACGCGATACAATCGATGACGGCATTCACCAAAGAATTGTTTCCGCTGCTGATCGCGCTGCTGACCGCGCTCGGCGGTATCACATCCGCGTCCATATTGAGCCCCGCGACGGTTTTTTTGACGACGGGCATATCGATATTTTTCAGCGATTTCATCATGCCGCTAATCATCGTGCTCACGGTGTTTACGCTGATCGGCAACTTCTCGTCGTCCGTGAAGCTGTCGGGCTTTTGCTCGCTGATCAAAAGCGTCATCAAATGGTCGGTCGGCATATGCTCCACGATATTCATCGGCATCATATCGCTGCAGGGGCTTTTGGGTTCCACGTTCGACGGCTTGTCGATTAAAACGGCCAAATACGCGATCGACAAGTTTGTGCCCATCATCGGCGGCATGGTTTCAGGATCGGTCGAGGTATTGATATCCAGCTCACTGCTGATTAAAAACGCCGTGGGCGTCGCGGGTATACTCATTGTCGCGGGTATCGCCATCGCGCCCGTGTTTGCGATACTCGCACACTACTTTTTGTTCAAGCTGTGCGCCGCGGTATTGGAGCCCGCGGCGGGTGAGAACATGGGGAAGTTGATGCAGGGCGCTGCCGACGTGATGCTGATGCTGTTTACGGCAGTGCTCGCGAGCGCCGTGATGTTTTTCATCACGATCGGGGTGATCGTCGGCGCGGGCAATTCGAACGTGATGCTGAGGTGAGGCCATGAAAGAAATCATATCCGCGTGGGCTGTGGCGGTAACGGCCGCCATACTGCTGAGCGCGGTCATCAGTTCGCTGCTGCCTGAAACGAGCATCAAAAAATATATCAGCGTCGTGTTGGGCGTAGTCGTGACGATGATCGTGCTCTCGCCGCTGTTCGCGCTGTTCTCGGGGACGGACATAGCGCAGGAAATTGACAAAACGCTTAACGCCGTCGAAAGCGCAGGCGAATATGAGTATGACGGCTCGCTCTATAAAGACTACATTTACAAACTATACGAGTCATATATAGAGGATGAATAAAATAAATATGGTGATGAAAGGGGCAGGTGAATCTTTCATGGATACTTCGGAAGAAAAAGAAACGCGCATGGAGCAAAAGGCGGAAACCAAAAGCAAAAGCAGGCTGCTATCGGGATACATGAAGTTGGACACGAAAAAGAAGATACAGTACGCGGCGATACTGCTTGTCGTGATCGTGATTCTGACGATCTATTTCGCTTCTGTTCCGGGCGGCGGGAAGAAAACGGAAGAGAAGGATGCATCCGGCGCGGCCGCGGTTTCGTCATCGCAGGGAGACAGCATCGCGATGCAGCTTCAGGATACGCTCTCCGCGATGAAGGGCGCGGGGCGCGTGGAAGTGATGATTACATATGAATCGACGGGCGAGATTATACCCGCGATCAGCGTCGATAAGCAGTCTTCCACCACGGTTGACGAAGGCGAAGACGGCAAAAGCACGATCAACTCGGAAAACAGCCAAAGCGAAGTGGTCACGATCAACGGAAACGATGGCAGCGAAGCGCTGGTATTGAAGGAGAACAGCCCCAAGATCAAGGGCGTCATCGTGGTGGCGGAAGGCGCGGATGATATCGCGGTCAGGCTGAACCTTTTAAGCGCGGTGCAGACCATACTCGATATCCGCCCGGAACAGGTCAATGTGTATAAAATGAATATAGAATAAAGGGAAGTGGAATAATGAAAAATAAAAAAGCAGGGAAATACTTATTGCTGGCGGGTCTTATAATCGTGCTGGTCGCGGTAGGGTACATCAACTATATCATCAGCAGCAAAACGGGCGGCACGCAGGCCGCGGCGCAGGCGACCCCATCGGAGATCGAAGGAGCGATGCAGTCGGACGACCTTGCCGTAATGGCGGGCGTTACCGATTTCACGGCTTTCAAGCAGGAGCGCGAGAGCAAACGCGAAACCGAGGTCACGTACCTTGACAGCATCATCAGCAATGAAAAGAGCGACGCTGAGATGATACAGGATGCGCAGAAGCAGAAGATGGCCATCGTCGCCGCAATGGAAGCGGAAACGAACATTGAAGGGCTGCTCGTGGCAAGCTGCGGGTTCAATAACGTCATTGTTACCGTGCAGGAAGGCTCCGTCAATGTTGTAATCAATGAAAAGGAAATCACGAAAGAGGAGGCCGCCAAGGTGCTGGAGATCGTGCAGCAGCAAACCGACGAGCCCGCGCAGAACATTAAAATACTGTTGCAGTGATATTGATAATGCGTTTCAATTTCATGAAAGTAGGCGATAGCGGATTGTATTTCAATTTTCCATCTGTTATAATCAAACTGAAATAATCTCCAATTCGCCATTGATGGGGATAACGAGGTGACTGTGATTTGAGCACCAGCGATATGAACACGCGGGAAGAGCAAAACGGGAGCATATCCTTTGCCAACGATGTCGTCGCGACGATCGCCGGCATTGCCACCGTGGAAGTCGAAGGCGTCGCGGGCATGAGTGGTGGTTTTTCGGGCGGCCTTGCGGAGCTGCTCGGCCGCAAAAACCTGACCAAAGGCGTCAAGGTGGAGGTCGGCAAAGAGGAATGCGCCGTCGATCTTTATATCATCGTGGAGTACGGCAGCGAGATTCCCTCGATGTGCCAGAAGATACAGGAAAACGTTAAAAAGGCCGTCGAGACGATGACCGGCCTGCGCGTGGTGGAAATCAACATCCACATTCAGGGTGTGCGCGTCGTCAAGGAATCGCCGGAGGATAATAAACGGGTGCATTAGCTCCCCGTTTTTATGTACGAATGTATATTTCAGAGGTTATAACATGCGCATTTTTATGAGAATCGTATTAACGCTGTACATACTGTGCGTGATATTCATCGCGGGCATCGCACTCGCCTGCACATGGATGTTCATCGCGAAGGAGTATCCCGCCTATTGGCTGGACATGCTGTACACCGACGGAAACGTGCGGTTGATTGTCTCGTTGATCGGCGTCGCGGTGGTGCTCATCAGCCTTGTACTGATGTTCTCCGGCATTCGCAAGCGCAAGCCCAAAACCGCGTTTATCGCCGATACGGGCGGCGGCGCGGTGCTCATCACGATCAACGCGCTTGAAGAGATGGCGGTGCGGCATATGCTGGAGAATAATGCGGTGCGCACCGTAAAAGCCGTTGTGAAGGTGAGGGACGCCAAGGCCAGCGTTACGGCCCGCCTTGCGGTTGCGGACGGCACCAATATCCCCGAGACGCTGTCAGGGTTGCAGAAAAGTTTGAAAGAGCATATCGAACTGCTTGCCGGCATCAACGTAGGAAAGATATCCCTGCTCGTCGAAAAGACATCGCAGGTTGCAAAGGCGCGTGTAGAGTAGTGCCGGAGCGGGAGAATGAGTTGCTGAAATTCTGGAAAGCGCATAAAGGCGCGATCATCGGTACAGGGCTGGGGCTGCTCGTTGGTATTTTAATATTGACGGTGGGGTTTTTTCGGACGCTGTTTCTGGCGGTCTGCGCCGCTATCGGTGCGTTTTTAGGCACGAATACGCGCGTGAAGAAAAGGCTAAAGAATACTTTGGATAAAATACTGCCCGATCTGTTCCGTTTCAAATGAAACGCGATTTCGGGTATAATACAGCATCATAGAATCGACACAATCGGAGGATGAATTGAGCAGAAGATCGGCCAGAGACACGGCGTTTCGGCTGTTTTACGAATATTCCGTAAACGGAGCGTTCAATCCCGCAACCATGGATGTGATGCGGGATTGTTTTGATAAGGGCATGAACGACGCCGCGTGGGAGTATGTACGCCATATGATCGCCGCGTTCGAGCAAAACACGCAGGTTGTGGACGCGCTGATCGAACAGCACGCACAAAAATGGAGCATCGCGCATATGGCGCGCGTGGAGCTTTCAATACTGCGCCTCGGTATTGTGGAGCTGCGTTTCATGGACGGGGAGATCGCCCCCGAAATCACGATTAACGAATGCGTGGAGCTTGCCAAGCGGTATACGGAAAACTCCGCGAAATTCGTCAACGGCGTGCTGGCCGCTGTACTGTCCGGCGGTAAAGCAACAGAATGAGCGCGTGCTATCTTGCGCTGGATACGAGCTGTTACACGACGTCGTACGCGCTCGTGTCGGGCGGTCAGGTGCTTTGCGACGCGCGCAATATGCTGGAAGTGCCCTCGGGCGGGCGCGGGCTGCGCCAGTCGGAAATGGTATTTCAGCATGTACGCAACATCGAGCAGCTTTTTTGCGGATTCTCCAAAGAAGGGTATATGATTCAGGCATTGGGCTGCAGTGAAAGGCCCTGCCCGCGCGAAGATTCCTACATGCCGGCGTTCTGCGTCGGAAAGTCTTTCGCGAAATCCCTCGCGGCGGCGCTGGGCGTGCCATGCTTTACGCTGACGCACCAGCACGGCCACATCTATGCGGGATTCATCGGCAACGATATCGCGGACGGGGAGATCATCGCGCTGCACGTTTCAGGCGGTACGCTCGATATATTGCTTGTGCGAATTAAAGCAGGGATCGTCACGGAGATTACACCGCTGGGCGGCACGGCGGATTTAACCTGCGGACAGTTGATCGACCGCGTGGGCGTCGCGGCAGGATTAATGTTTCCGGCAGGCGCAGAGATGGAGCGCATGTATGTACCGGATGGCGTGAAGCTGTCCGTTCATGTGGAAGGCCTCAGCGCGAACCTTTCGGGCGCGGAGACGCAGGCGCAGCGGCTGCTGGCATCCGGCACGGACGCGGCAACCGTGTGCAGCGGCGCAATCGACTGCGCGGCGGAGACGTTGGCGAAGCTGGCGGAAAACGCAGCGGAGCAAACCGGCATCAACCGCTTTTTATTCACGGGCGGCGTGATGTGCAACGGCGTCGTCCGGCGGCGGCTTGGGGCGGTGTGCAGTCAAATCGGCGCGGAACCGGTATTCGCGCAAAAGCAATACTGCGGAGACAATGCGTGCGGGCTGGCACTCGCCGCGCAAAGATTATACGAAAGTGGGGGAGTCGCGTGAACATCATCGACGGCAAAGCCATCGCGGCCCAGATCAGGGAGAACCTGAAAGCACGCATCGCGGCGCTGAAGGCTAAAGGCGTTACGCCGGGGCTTTCGGTCGTGCTCGTGGGGGAGGATCCCGGTTCCGTCACCTATGTGCGCAACAAAAAAAAGGCGTGTGAGGAGCTCGGCATATTCTCCATTGTACACCGTTTAAGCGCCGAGACCACGCAAGAGCAACTAAAATCGCTCGTGCGCGAGCTTAACGCCGATAAGAGGCTGCACGGCATTTTAATACAATCTCCGCTGCCAAACCATTTGGACGAGCTTGCGCTGCTGCGCGAAGTCGATCCCGATAAGGACGTGGACGGGCTGCACGTCGTTACGGCGGGCAGGCTGATGGTCGGCGAGCCGGGATTTAAGCCCTGCACGCCCAAGGGCGTAATCCACCTCATCAAGACGACGGGTACGCAGATCGCCGGAAAGCGCGCCGTGGTCGTGGGGCGCAGCAACATGGTGGGCAAGCCCGTCGCGCTGATGCTGTTGGAGGAAAACGCGACGGTGACGATGTGCCACTCGAAAACGCAAAACCTCGCCGCGGTCTGCGCCGAAGCGGATATACTCGTCTCGGCGGTGGGCAGGCCGGGGCTGATTACGGGAGAGTTTGTGAAGCCGGGCGCGGTGGTGATCGACGTGGGTACGACGCGCGGCGCGGACGGCAAGCTCAAAGGCGACGTGGTGTTTGACGAGGCGGCGCAGAAGGCGGCGTACATTACACCCGTGCCGGGCGGCGTGGGGCCGATGACGATCGCGATGCTCATGGAGAACACCGTGGAAGCGGCGGAGACGCGCGGCTGAAATGGTATTCTCTGTCGCGCAAATCAACGAATATATCAGCAAAAGGCTGTACCGCGACCCGTTTTTGAGCAGCGTGTGCGTGGTCGGCGAGGCGACGAACTTTGGCATGTCATCGATCGGGCATGCTTTCTTTTCGCTTAAGGACGGGGAGAACCAGCTATCGTGTATCGCGTACGATTATAACAACAGCGAATTTAAGGATATCGTGGAGGACGGCGCGCTGCTCAAGGTGTACGGGCGCGTCGCTTTTTATAAGAAGACAGGCAGCGTGCAGCTCATCATGGAGCGCGCGGAACTGCAAGGCACGGGAGACCTGTTCGCCCGGTTTGAGCAGACGAAGCAAAAGCTCGCCAAAGAAGGAATATTTGACGAAGAACGCAAGCGCCCATTGCCCGCGTTTGCGCTGCGTCTCGGTGTGGTCACCTCCACCTCGGGCGCAGTGATGTATGACATCATCAACGTAGCGACGCGCCGGTTCGAGGGCGTGCATATCACGATATACCCGGTGCAGGTGCAGGGAAGCGTTGCCGCAAAACAAGTTTGCGAGGGTATCGCGCACTTCAACGCGAAAAAGGCGGTGGATGTGATTATCGTGGCGCGCGGCGGCGGCTCGTTTGAAGACCTGTTCGCGTTCAACGAGGAGACCGTGGCGCGTGCTGTCTATGCGTCGGAGATTCCGGTTATTTCGGCGGTGGGGCACGAGACGGACTATACGCTCTGCGACATGGCGGCGGATCTGCGCGCGCCTACACCCTCCGCGGCGGCGGAACTTGCCGTGCCCGAAAAGCGTGCGGTAAGGGAAAGCATCGTAAAAAGCCGCGAGGATATGCGCCTTGCGATACGCGTCGCGGCGCAGGCATTTGAGCGTGAGCTAAACGCGCAGCAGGGCGGCTTGCGCAGCGCGCCACTCTCCCGCAGGCTGGAGCAGCTTCGTTTGCAGATCGATGCCGAATGCGGTATGATGAAAAGCGCGGTACGCGCAACGCTGGACAGATGCGCGCTGACTGTGGACAAGTACGCGGGAACGCTGGAAAGCCTGAACCCGCACGGCGTGCTTCGGCGCGGCTACGCGATCGTGTATGACGTGCAAGGCGGCGTGGTGGCGTCGAAGCGGCAGGCGCTGGGTGATATGGAGATTGAGTTCCATGACGGCCGCGTTGCGGTCAAGGGAAAGGAATAGCCTATGGCGGATTTTGAAAGCGACTTAAGCCGGCTCAGGCAGATCACCGAGCGCTTAAGCTCGGGCGAGGAAGGGCTGGAAAAAAGCATGGAGCTTTACACCGAGGGTATGAAACTCACGGAAGAGTTGCAAAAAAAGCTGGATAAATACAAGTCGAAGATTGAGATACTCGAAAACGGGGAGAAGGAATCGTCATGACGGACGCTGCGGATTCGCTGAAACGGACGGCGGCGCTCGTGGACGAGAGGCTTACCGAAATTGTGGACATGCTCTGCGAAACGGGTACGCTGAAGGAAGCGATGAACTACAGCCTGACAGCGGGGGGCAAGCGCCTGCGCCCGTGGCTGTGCATTGAGTCGTCGCGGTTGTTCGGGGACGGAGAAGCCGTATTGGATTTTGCCTGCGCGATCGAGATGATACACACATATTCGCTGATACACGACGACCTGCCCGCGATGGACGACGACGTGCTGCGGCGCGGCAGACCCACAAACCATGTGGTGTTCGGCGAAGCGATGGCGATACTCGCGGGCGATGCGCTGCTAAACGGCGCGTTCGAGGTGATGGCGCACTTCGCGATTGAGAATCCCGCCCTCGGCGGGCTCAAAGCGATGGATATCGTTGCACGCGCTTCAGGCGCTTCGGGCATGGTCGCGGGGCAGGCAGGCGACATACTGTTTGAAGGCAAGGATAAGGACGAAGCGGTGCTTCACTACATCCACGAGCGCAAAACCGCCGCAATGATCAATGGTGCGGTGCTCTCGGGCGCGGCGCTCATGAACGCAAAAGAAGCCGATGTGGAAGCGCTGGGCGTTTACGGGCAGAGTCTGGGGCTGGTTTTTCAGATTGTGGATGACATACTCGATGTGACGGGGAACGAACAAATGCTTGGCAAAACCCCCGGCAAGGATGCCGCCGAAGGCAAGCAGACGTTCGCGGCCGTTTACGGAATGAAGCGCGCGCGGCAGATTGCGCTGGAGCAGACGCAGGCCGCCATGGGCGTATTGGCGCGTTTCGGAGAAAAAGCGGATATGCTGCGAGGCATGGCACAATACCTGCTTTCAAGGGAAAGCTGAAAGGCTTTCCATAAAATTTTCCGTATAGATATCGGACACTATCCGGCGCACAGCCGGACTTTTTATATGGGCAAATCGCCCGGTTCACGCGCGTACGCACTGATACAATTTACGCTTACAGCTCCGTAGAGGAGTCTTTTTCAGCCGTATAAAAGCTTATTCACATGGAAAGATAGTCATATCAAAGCTTTTGGGGGATATGACATGCTGACGAATAAGGTCGAAATATGCGGCGTTGATACTTCTAAGCTGCCTGTGATGAAGCCCAAACAGATGACGGAACTGATGCTGAAGGTGAAGGCGGGGGAAGCGGGCGCGCGCGAAGAATTCATCAAATGCAACTTAAGGCTGGTGCTCAGCGTGATTCAGCGGTTTACGGGCCGCAGAGAAAACATGGATGATCTGTTCCAAGTGGGCTGTATCGGCCTCATGAAAGCGATCGATAATTTCAACGTTGAACTGGGCGTACGCTTCTCAACATACGCCGTACCCATGATCACCGGGGAACTTCGGCGTTACCTGCGCGACAACAACAGTATCCGCGTATCGCGCTCACTGCGCGATATCGCCTACAAGGCGTTGCAGATTCGCAACGCGCTGTCCAGAAAGAACAGCAGCGACCCCAGCGTGGAGACGATCGCCAAAGAGATGAACGTAAACGTGGAGGACGTGGTATTCGCGCTGGACGCGATACAGGACCCGGTATCGCTATATGAGCCGGTATATCACGACGGCGCGGACGCGATCTATGTGATGGATCAGCTTCAGGATAAAAGCGGCGCGGACGAAAACTGGCTCGAGGGCATCGCGCTTAAAGAGGCAATTGACAAGCTCGGCGAGCGTGAGAAGAAGATCATCATGATGCGTTTCTATAAGGGCAAGACGCAGATGGAAGTGTCCGAAGAGGTGGGAATTAGCCAGGCACAGGTGTCGCGGCTCGAAAAGAACGCGCTTAAAAGCATACGCAGAAACCTGTAACGGCATCAGTGATTATTGCACTTTCGCTTCTTTCCGGTAATAGAGCGCGTAACCAATCATAAGATTATAAAATAAGCTCTTCGCAGAACGCTGCCAAAAGAAAACATACTCCGGCCTCCTAGTTTCAGTCATATTGTTTAATTGTCCAGCGCGATATACGCCGCGTTTAAGGATGTTGTTAATTTCATAAAATTAAGAATA
>CAYNFL010000005.1:4379-20471 GCA_964396465.1 uncultured Christensenellaceae bacterium | reverse complement strand
ACGCTGTTGGCCAAGGCGGTTGCGGGCGAAGCGGGTGTGCCGTTCTTTTCGATCAGCGGCAGCGACTTTGTGGAGATGTTCGTGGGCGTGGGCGCGTCGAGAGTCCGGGATATGTTCGATAACGCGAAGAAGAACTCGCCTTGCATACTGTTCATTGACGAGATCGACGCCGTTGGGCGCCACCGCGGCAGCGGCCTTGGCGGCGGCCATGACGAGCGCGAGCAGACTTTAAACCAGCTGCTCGTCGAGATGGACGGCTTTCAGACCAACGAGGGCATCATCGTACTCGCGGCGACCAACCGCAAGGATATACTCGACCCGGCGCTGCTGCGCCCTGGCCGTTTCGACAGGCAGATCGTCGTAAATTACCCCGACATCAAAGGCCGCGAGGAGATACTGAAAGTACACGCAAAGGGCAAGCCGCTGGGCGAAGATGTTGATTTAAAGGTGATTGCCAAATTAACGCCCGGGTTTATCGGCGCGGACTTAGAAAACGTGCTTAACGAGGCGGCGATACTGACCGCGAGGGTAAATAAGCAAAAAATAGGTATCGCGGAGATACAGGAAGCGATCACGAGGGTTATTGCGGGGCCCGCGAAGCGCTCGCGCGTGATCACCGAGGAGGATAAGCGCTGCACCGCATACCATGAGGTGGGGCATGCGATCTGCTCTAAGGCGCAGCCCGAGTGCGATCCCGTGCATGAGGTATCCATCATACCGCGCGGTATGGCGGCGGGCTATACGATTACGCTGCCCGAGGACGACAAGCGGCATGTATTTAAAAGCAAGCTCACCGCCAGCCTTACAATGCTGCTGGGCGGGCGCGCGGCGGAGGCCATCGTTTTAGGCGACGTCTCTACCGGCGCAATCAGCGACCTGCAGCACGCTTCCGAAACCGCGCACGATATGGTGGCGAGGTACGGCATGAGCGACGTGATCGGCCCCGTGTTCCTTGGCAGCAATCAGGAGCTGTTTTTGGGCAAGGAGATCGGTCATACCAAGACATATTCCGAGGAGCTGACCGCGCGCGTCGATGCGGAGGTCAAGCGCCTGCTGGACGAGGCGTACGCCAAAGCGGAGAAAATACTGCGTGAGCGCGAAGCGCTGCTTCATAAGGTGGCCGCTGTGCTCATCGAGCGCGAACACATCGACGGAGAGGAATTCAATATACTTTGGGACGGCGGGGAACTGCCGCCAATGGAAACCGCAACGCCAAGCGATGGCGAAGCGGACGACCAGAAACCCATACAAAATCCGTAACATTAAAAGAGGGGCAAGCGCCTCTCTTTTTTAGTGCATAAAAAGCGGATAGAAAGCCAAAAGCCCCGGCTTTCGCTGGGGCTTTTGGCTGAATATATTATTGGTGGTGGTGGTGCGTTGTCATCGAGTCTCTCAACTCATGAGCCTATTATACACGATCTTTTTTATCTTGTCAAACATTTGTAACAAGTTCGTAATAAAAATTTTTTATACGTAAAATCATGTTCATTTTTCAACTTTTAACAGGCACGATGATATTTTAACTAGAAATTACTTTGAAGCTTTTGTTTACAGCGGAAAACTGGTATCATATCTCCATGGACATGAACGTAACATCGCCCAAAACGGTGAAAGCGCTGCTGGAAACGCACGGCATCGCACCGCTTAAAAAATACGGGCAGAATTTTTTGATCGACGGCAATATCGCGGATAAAATCGCATTCTCTGCTGCGCCGGAGGGTGCATGCGCGATTGAGATAGGGCCGGGGCTGGGCGCGCTCACAAAGCGGCTGCTTGCCCGCTGCGCGTCCGTCGCTGCGTATGAGATCGACGCGGGGTTGTGCCGCGCGCTAAGCGCGCTATTCGCGGGCGAAGAACGCTTTTCGCTCTTTCACGCAGATTTTTTAAAGTCCGATTTGAGTGCGGATATATTGCCGTTGTTTGGGGATCATGAACTCTATGCGGCGGCAAATCTGCCTTACTATATCACATCGCCCTGCATCATGCGCCTTTTAACCTGCGGACTGCCGATCAAACGCATCACCGTGATGGTGCAAAAGGAGGTTGCGCTGCGAATTTGCGCCGCGCCGGGAAGCAAGGACTATGGTTCCATCAGCGCGGCGGCTCAGTTTTTCGCGGAACCGAGGCTGCTGTTTACCGTCCCGGCTTCCTGCTTCTATCCGCAGCCGGAGGTTTCCTCCGCGGTGATCAGCCTTGAGCTGCACGATGCGCTGCCCGGGGATGCGGATGCGTATCTTGGTACGGTACGCGCGTTGTTCGCGATGCGCCGCAAAACGGTACGGAGCAACCTGCGCCAGAGCTTTGATCTGTCGCAGGAGAAAGCGGAAACGCTGCTGAACGCAGCCAAAGTGGATAAAGATGCAAGAGCAGAAAATCTTTCCGTCAATGATTTCCTGTCCATCAGCAAATTAATTTGTGAAAAAACAAAAAATTTTGATTATCAGGCAGGAAAAAAGGATTGAATGGAGAATATTCTAAATTGGGGTGGGTTTGGATTTGTTATTTATGCAAGTTGAAAACTCCGTTCCGTCATAATGATGATTGAGGCTTAAATGGGGCTCAATGGCGACAGGAAGCATCGCCTCGGCGCGATGGTTAAAAAAGATTTAAAAGGAGACCGACTATGACGACAAACAAAAAATTGCTGGCATGGGTTGACGAAATAGCGAAGCTGTGTGAGCCGGATAGCATTTACTGGTGTGACGGCAGCGAAGCAGAGAACCAAAAGCTGCTCGACGAAACGGTGAAGAGTGGCTCTGCAACAAAGCTTGCAAAGAAACCGGGCTGTTATCTTTTCCGCAGCGATCCCAGTGACGTTGCGCGCGTGGAAAACAGGACGTACATTTCGTCCGCGACCAAAGACGCCGCCGGCCCGACCAACAACTGGGTCGATCCGAAAGAGTTGAAAGAGACGATGACGGGCCTTTATAAAGGTTGCATGCACGGCAGAACGCTCTATGTGGTTCCGTTCTCAATGGGGCCCATCGGCTCGCCGATCTCCAAGATCGGCGTGGAGATTACCGACAGCCCCTACGTCGTTGTCAACATGCGCATCATGACGCGTATGGGGCAAAAGGTGCTGGACACGCTGGGTGACGGCGAATTCGTGCCGTGCCTGCACTCTGTAGGAGCGCCGCTTGAGAAAGGCCAGAAGGACGTGCCGTGGCCTTGCGCTCCGATGGACAGTAAATATATCAGCCACTTCCCCGAAACGCGCGAGATCTGGTCTTACGGCTCGGGCTACGGCGGCAACGCACTGCTGGGCAAGAAATGCTTCGCGCTGCGCATCGCATCCGTTCAGGCGCGCGATGAGGGCTGGATGGCAGAGCATATGCTCATATTAAAGCTGACAAACCCTGAAGGCAAGGTGAAGTATGTGACCGGCGCGTTTCCGAGCGCGTGCGGCAAAACCAACCTCGCGATGCTGATTCCTACCATCCCCGGCTGGAAGGTCGAGACGATCGGCGACGACATTGCCTGGATGAAGTTCGGCAAGGATGGAAGGCTCTATGCCATCAATCCGGAATACGGCTTCTTCGGCGTAGCGCCCGGCACCTCGATGCACTCGAACCCCAACGCGATGCAAAGCTGCGAAAAGAACACGATATTCACCAATGTCGCGCTGACGGACGATGGGGATGTGTGGTGGGAAGGTATCGGCAAGGATGCGCCCGCGCACCTCATCGACTGGAAGAACAACGATTGGGCGCCCGGCGCGGAAGCGCCTGCCGCGCATCCCAACGCGCGCTTTACCGCGCCCGCTTCGCAGTGCCCGGTAATCGCGCCCGAGTGGGAAGACCCCGCTGGCGTGCCGATTTCCGCGATGCTGATCGGCGGACGCCGCCCGAGCGTGATACCGCTTGTGCACGAAAGCTTCGATTGGAAGCACGGCGTGTTTTTGGGGTCCATCATGGGTAGCGAGATTACCGCGGCCACCATCTCGTCCAAGATCGGCCAGGTACGCCGTGATCCGTTCGCGATGCTGCCTTTTATGGGCTACAACGTCTGCGATTATCTGCAGCACTGGCTCGATATCGGAGAAGCCACGAGTGCCGACAAACTGCCGAGGATATACTACGTCAACTGGTTCCGTAAGGACAGCAGCGGCAAGTGGCTCTGGCCGGGCTTCGGCGAGAACAGCCGCGTATTGAAGTGGATATTCGAACGCTGCGACGGCGGTGGAAAAGCGACAAAGAGCGCAATCGGTTACATGCCTACCGAAGATGCGCTCGATGTGAGCGGACTCAACGTGAGCGCAGCCGACATCAAGGAGCTGCTCACACTGAATAAAGAGGAATGGTTGGCCGAGGTGGAGTCCATCAAGGAGCATTACGCTAAATACGGCCGCATGCCTGCCGAGCTGCAAAATCAGCTTAAAGCGCTGGAGGAACGGGTCAACGCCATGTGATCCGACAGCCGATCATCCGTTTGCTTTTGCCATTGGCAAATCAAAGATACACAGCACATGGGGCGGGGAAACCCGCCCTTTGTGTTTGGGGGTTGAGAAAAAGCCACTGGCCAAAAAATTAGATTGAGCGGATGCACAAAGATACGCCCCACGAATGGAACGCACACAGGCGGGCAGGCTCGTCTATTGCACTTGCGATCAATATAAATTGACATGATTTTTAGATGATGCTATTGTGGGCATACATACCAGGTTTGATAGTATTGTGTTATGGAGAATTATATGAAAAAGGTGATTTCAGTTATTATATCCCTTGTGATACTATTCAGCCTCGTGGCCTGCAGCGCGCCTGTGACGGGAACTACGTCTGCGACGCTGCCGCAAACGTCCGCTGCCACCCCGGAACTCACCCCAACGCCGGCACCAAAAATCGTGTTTAACGATGTCAATCTGGAAGCTGCGGTGCGCGGCCAACTGGGCATAGAGGGCAGGGATATCACGGAGACGGATGCGCTTGGCGTGACGAAGCTGGATTTAAGCGGCAAAAACATATCCGACATCAGCGCGCTGTCGTATTTTAAGGAGCTGACAGAGCTGGATCTGGGAGGATTTGAATTGGAAGAGCGCATGGATGTCAACCAAATCAACGACATCAGCGTTCTTGCGGAATTGACAGAGTTGACGGTCTTGGATTTGAGCCATAATGACATCAGCGACATCAGCGCGCTGGCGGGACTGACCAACCTGACAAGTTTGGATTTGGGTGGGGGTTATTACCATAATCGCATCAGCGACATCGGCCCGCTGGCGGGCCTGACCAACCTGACCAGTTTGAATTTGGAGAGCAACGGTATTCAAGACATCAGTGCGCTGGCAGGTCTGACCAACCTGACCAGTTTGGATTTGGGTGGGGATATGAACTCAGCCAACAGCATCAGCGACATCGGCCCGCTGGCGGGCCTGACCAACCTGACAGATTTGAGTTTGTATGGAAATGGTATCAGCGACATCAGCGCGCTGGCGGGCTTGACTAACCTGACCAGTTTGGATTTGAGCTACAACCGCCTCTGCGACCTTTACGGCGAGGGCGATATCAGCGAGCTGCTTAGCGATATCAGCACGCGGTTCGACGTGCTGGCGGGTTTGCCCAATCTGACCAGTTTGGGATTGGAGAGTTTCTACCTCGACCACCCCAGCATAATAAGCGAGCTAACGAAGCTGACTAACCTGACCAGTTTGAATTTGGGTAGCAGCGACATCGGTAAGTATTCCAGTGATTTGTTATATACGCTGACCGACGCGCTGAAAGGCCTGCCCAATCTAACAAGTTTGAATTTGCATAACAACTTCATCAGCGATATCAGCGCGCTGAAAGGCCTTCCCAATCTGACCAGTTTGGATTTGTCTGATAACGAGATCAGCAATATGAGCCCGCTGAAAGGCCTTCCCAATCTGACCAGTTTGAATTTGGAATTCACCAGAATCAGCGATATCAACGCGCTTGCGAACCTGACCAACCTGACCAGTTTGAATTTGAAATGGAACAACATCAGCGATATCAGTCCGCTTGCGAACCTGACCAACCTGACCGGTTTGTATTTGATCGGCAACAATATCAGCGATATCAGTCCGCTGGCGGGCCTGACCAATCTGATGGCGTTGTATTTAGGCGTAAATTCGATAACGGATTACAGCCCCGTGGCGGGGTATTATGAACAGTTGGAAGGATGTGACTTTGTCCTTTGATCAGCCCCCCCTGCTTCGCTCATAGGGAGGAATCATCTGAATCATGCCGCAGAAGCAAAAAATCAAAAGCCTTTCGTTCCATCGAAAGGCTTTGTTTAGTACTTATATATAAAAGCCCCGACGCTTGTCGGAGCAAGAGAAGAGTCAGCTTTCCGCGCGCTTCAACCGTATTGCCTTGCGTATGTTGCGGATGCAATCATCCGCGAGCATGATGACAAGCGCGATGAGCAGCATGATCCAAAAGCCGGTTGTCAGCGCTCCGCCCGCGATCGCGCTCGCGATCACGAGGGAAAGCAGGTTCGCGAACACGCTTGCGATACCAAGCAGCAGCACATTAAAGGGCAGCGCGACGGCAACAAGGAACGGCCGGATGAGCGTGTTAACCCCCGCGAGTATCAGCGCGGGCACGATGAGCGCCCCAGCCGTCTGCGGGAGCAGCCCGACCGCCATAAACGCGAGCAGCACGCCGTAATACACGATCGCCTTAATGCAATACCTCAGTAAAAAAGTCATCATATCGTCACCTCAGCAGCAGTTTGATTTTAACGCGGCCATCCTTGTTTCCCGCGTCGATATCCGCGACGTCGAGCGGGCCGTAGTTGCGCAGCACCGCCACCGCGTCGTCCGCGGCGGATAGGGCGGCCCAAGCCTTGCTACTGGCATGCTTAAACAGGCACAGCAGGTCGGAAAACCCCTCCGTTACTTCGGAGATACACCGAAACGGAAATGCGACGAATAGCGGAAAGGCCTTGATGCGCATGGAAAACAGCACATGCGAAGCTTTCCTAGTCCACATAAATTCTCACCTTCGCGCCTTTCGTCTCGTCTCCCGCATCAACCGTGACGAGCTCTTCATTGATTTCCCCGTCTTCAAACATTTCGATCAGCTCTTTTAAATTAATGGCATCAAGGTCGATTCCCTGCTCTGAAAGTTCGTCTTTGGTTTCCTTGGGAACCATTTTGACGATACCCGTCATCTTCTTTGCCAGCGAAAGCGGGATGTTGATGTTGACCTTAGCTTGGTCTTCCTTGTTCGGGTCGTGCGCGTCCACGCGCACGCGCAGCATCGTTGCGCGCTTTTTTCCTGATTGCGCGCTTTCGTTACCTACGCCGATTGCGGAAAGCAGCTTTTCGCCTTCCTCGGGCGTTATTTTTCCGCTCTTGACCATTTCCAGAATTCTTACGACTTCCTCATTCATTTTTCCTTCCTCCATTTTATAAATTTTTAAGCATCTCCGCCGCTTGATCGGCGGTGATTTCGCCTTTGTCAAGCAGCTCGAATACGAGCCTGCGTTCCTCTTTAAGTTCGTCTGACGACATCGTGGGCTTAAGGCCCAGCCGCTCGATCACGGTGTCGAGGCGGCTTCGTACCGTGGGGTACGATATGCCCAGTTCCTTCTCCACATCTTTGATGCTGCCGCGGCATTTTAAAAAGACGAGCGCGAAGTACGCGTCCTCCTCGCCGAGGCTGCAGAACTCACAGCCGCTGAAATGCCCGCCCAGCTCGCTGCCGCATTTCTTGCAAGTGCATTTGGTGATTTCATACTCTCCGCCGCATACCGGGCATATGGTTGGCGCTTTTCTTTTCATTGTTTAACTCCTGGTTGATTTATGATTAGAATATAGCGCATTGAATTAAGAATGTCAACAATAAAATTAATATAATTAATAATAATATTGATTATATTAATATTATTCATAGAGCAATAAAGAGAAATAAAAAACGATTCCGCGTTGCCGCGGAACCGCCTGAGGTTAAATCAATCAAAACCTGAAAAGCATATCGACGTAGGTCGGCACAGGCCATACGTTCGCAGGCATAACCGGCTTGACTTCGTCTGGCATCACGAACATCCGCCATGGCGGTCACAACCTTGTCGTGATAATTGAGCGCCGTCTGGTATGCGCGGTCAACCGCGACGATTTCCAGCGCGGCTTTGAGTATTGAAACATTAAATATAATTGAAACAAAACGATGGAAAAGTCCTTCTGTTGATAGTTACGTTGATGCAGCAGATAGGTATGCATTGGTTGTTAAGGCGGGAAGTATATAGAAGAACAATGGAAGTTATCCACGCAAATACGTATGAAAGAAAAAAGATATTATGAAAGAAAAAAGATATATTGAGCAGCTACAAATTGCTGAAGACATTTTGAAGAAGCGAAGAGTAATCATTCTACAAGACGGAGCGATATTAATTTTAGGATGGCTTGCAATTCGAGTGCGGGGCAGTTGCCAGATTCGAATATGGTTGCCGTAATTGATGTGGCCGCTGGTTGAAAGTTGTTGTTCATTATAGTATATTCAAAACGACGGACTCCATATTGTACAAATGATGTCACCGCCATTTTGTGGTACGGCATAAGGTAAGTTACTGGCCATGAAAGGAGCTAACCATATGTATTGTAACAGGTGCGGTGCTGCCATGCCGGACAACGCGTCGTTTTGCACAATGTGCGGCAAAGGGCTGCGCTTTGAGAATTTCACGCCAAATGCGCCGTATATGCCGCCGCCCAAACCTAAGAAGAACAATGCCGCGCTGATCATCGCAATCATTGCCGGATCCGTGTGTCTTGTGGCGGCGCTGCTTTTCGTGCTGGGCATCTTTCAAATAAGCGGCAGTGACCGAGATTCAGAGCGAGGTACCGTTTACGAAGACGAGCGGCCACGCGAGGACGAGGAGACTAACGAAGATGAGGAGACCCGCGAGGACGAAGAGGCGTATAATGAGGATGAGCCTTATGTGACAGCGGGAGAAGTGGAACCGGATGTTGAGGGGTATAGCCCCAGCCCGGATGTTGAGGAGTATAGCCCCAGCGACAGCGAATTGATCGATTATTTCTGCGAGGTGGCGCTCAATGTGGAATATGGCAGCGCGGATCATCATCTGAAGCGTTGGAGCGATCCCTTGCGCGTAAAGGTTACGGGCGATTACACGAGCGAGGATTATGCTACGCTGGAAGATCATATCGATACGCTGAACGGCCTTGGCATGCTGCCGGATATCTCAATTGTTGATTCAAATGAAAATTATTCTATTTATTTCTTACCACTTGATGAAATGGGCGATGTGATCCCTGGATATGTCGAAGGCAACTGGGGGTATTTCTACCTATATTGGGATACCGATTATAACATAACGGATGTTTATATGGGCATCGCAACCGACGTAACGGATCAGGAAGACAGAAATCATTTGATACTGGAGGAGTTTACCCAGTCGCTGGGGCTCATGAGTGACAGCGATAAATACGAGGACAGCATCTTCCAGTCGGAATGGACGGAAACGCAAAGCCTCACAAATTTCGATTATACGCTTGTGTATATGCTGTACAGCGACTACTTAACGCCTGGCATGGAGGAATCGGATGTCAGGGGCATTTTAGGCGGCTGAGATTACGCA
Source organism: uncultured Christensenellaceae bacterium (assembly GCA_964396465.1). Taxonomy (GTDB): domain Bacteria; phylum Bacillota; class Clostridia; order Christensenellales; family SZUA-584; genus JAEWCC01. Next base: position 10,913 of record CAYNFL010000005.1, on the reverse strand, counting down.
GATATTATAATATTTATCGGTAAGACTTCTACATTTGACTGCCAGCCATATTATAATGGATTTCTTTGCCGTACAGGTTTTTTTATGTGTGATTAAACCGCATCCCTTTGTTCACGCTTCTATATATATGCAATCACAAAGTATATACATATCTAGTAGTTACTCATTCTATGAAACGGAGCGATATTTATGGTATATCCGTGCTTCACTTCATGAAGGTGTTTTTTTATATATAAGGCTTCATTAATGTCGATGAACGCCATTGCGTACCCCCTAAGAAATCATTACGAAGGCATATCGCCTGTCTGACAAATAATATATCTATAATACCATTTAAAGCCTGTTGCCTGGCTTCTTACGAACCCCTTTTCTAATCTTGATTATATTCCCATTATACCATATGGATTGGTAAGGGACTGTTATCTTTTTTATCCTGTTATTATCAGCACGGGTACGCATGTGGTATAATTATCAATATCAATCGATACTGAATTTTTTTCGTCAGGGTGGCTATATGGAGCAATATAAAAGCGAATACGAAAAATTTGGGCCTTGGGCCTACGAAGTACGCAGCGTTGACGAAGTCCCCAGACTATTTCAAGGCTATTACAGCGGATGGGAAAAACATTTGATGATGATCAAGATTCCGTGTAAGATCGACAGAAGGGATGCTCATCCCGGCATGGATCTTTACGACTATCTGATCGGCGCGTACGATACCTGCCTGCGCATACTCATCAGATACGGATGGAGTGTGGTCGAGCAAAGAATCGATTATCAGAATATCATTGCGATAAAGGATACCCGCACGCTGCTGATGGGGCAGCTTACGCTTTTTACTCCGCTGGGGCCGGTGGTTATCGGATATAACACCGTTTCGGAAGATATTATAAACAAACTGGTAAAGATTATTGAAGATAAAGTATGCGGCAGTGCGCAATGCGTCGGGCAGAATATCCCGATTCTTTATGAATCAGGCGGATGGCTCGATATGCTGTTTTACAGTTTAATCAGCAAGTTGATCATTCTTCACCCCGATCTGCGGCTTGCGGCATACCAACCGAAGATTATTGTCAGATACACATGTGAATTGATAAAAAAGCTTAACTACGGCAGGCATCCGATATCCCAAACCGCGTTCATCATCCGCAGCGGTCAGCTCATCGTACTGGAAAAAAGGCAGCCCACCGGGAAAAGCGATATTGAGACGTATGAGTATTCTTTTTTATATATTCCGCTCAATAACATTTCATCGACGCGGCTGATTGAGTTGGATTTTGAGCAATCCCTGAGTTTGATCGAGATTACAGTGAGAAATTTAACATTCCATTATGCATTCGATAACCGAAACATCAGCATTGTCAACCTGCATCGGGCACTTTGCCAAATGAATAATGCATGACATTGGGCTAAATTGTATGACAATAGTTGATTGTTATATTAAAAAATAAGACGGGTTTTACATCGATCGCGTGCAGCTGGGAGGCATAATAGTGAAGGACACGTTGGCTTTAGAGGCCATACGGAAAAGAAGAAGCATCAGAAAGTATAAGCAGGAACAGATCGGCGATGACGAACTGCGGGCAATTATAGAAACGGGGCGCTGCGCGCCCAGCGGAGGCAACAGCCAGACATGCCATTTTATTGTGATTCAAAACAGGCGGGTAAGAATGAGGCGCGTATGCTTTCGATCAATCCGTGCAATCTCTGTCCGCGGCAGTGCGGTATAAACCGCGAGACCGAAAGAGGGTTTTGCGGCTGCGGCGGCAGTATCAAAGCTGCGCGCGCGGCGCTGCACCTTTGGGAAGAGCCTTGTATCAGCGGCAGCCGCGGCAGCGGCACGGTGTTCTTTTCCGGCTGCACGCTGCGCTGCGCCTATTGCCAGAACTTTAGCATCAGCCAAGGAGGATTCGGCAAAGAGATATCCGTGCAGCGGCTTGCGGAGATATTGATTGAGCTGCAAGGTAAAGGCGCGCATAACATCAATCTGGTTTCGGCCACGCCATACCTGCCTTGGGTATGCCGCGCGCTCGATATGGCAAAGCCAAGGCTGCATATCCCTGTGGTTTTTAACTGCGGCGGCTATGAGCGCGTCGAGACGATACGCGCTTTAAAAGGCTATATCGACGTATACCTGCCGGATATCAAATACTTCAGCGGCGAGCTGTCGCGGCGGTATTCCGGCGTGCGGGATTATTTTAAAACAGCGTCTAAGGCTGTGCAGGAGATGGCTGCCCAAACGGGCGGGCTCGAATATGACGGCGAGGGGATGCTGCGGCGCGGCGTGATCATCCGGCACCTTGTGCTGCCCGGCGCGCGGCACGATTCCATCGCGGTGCTGCGGTGGATCGCCGCTGAACTGCCGAAAGAAAAAACACTTTTAAGCTTGATGAGCCAGTATACGCCGACCGAGCACACGAGGGATTACCCTGAAATCGACCGGCGCGTGACCACGATGGAGTATGAATCGGTGGTTGAAGAGGCGGTGCGCCTCGGGCTGACCAACGGTTTCATGCAGCGGCGCAGCAGCGCGGGCGAAGGCTGCATTCCCGCGTTCGATCTGGAAGGGATATGAATGCTGCGGGCAAAGCCCGGCCGTCTGCAAAGCATCCGTTTGGGCGGCACAATATGCCAAAAATACCGCTGCGGACGATAAGCGCCATTGCCCCTGATTTTTCTGAATCAGGTTTCATCCCTGCGAAACTTTTATCGCAGCCTTCTTTTCAAACCTCCGGGAAATCAGCTTCGATACCCCATACTGGAAAGCAAGCAGCATAAAACCTCCGGCCAGTATAATCGCCCAGATCATACCACGGGTTATTTCAAACGGAAGCCCCAGCATATGCTGCACTTCGGAATTGATCGATGCTTCACGCAGCGCCAGAACCGCGGTGCATATACAGGCTGCTAAAAGCAACAAGAAAGAGAAACCGTACACGCTGCGCGCTTTTTTCCGCATGGTTTCCCTGTCTGCGCCGTGCAGCATGCAGCTTCTCGCTGCGATATACGCACAGGCAATGCCGACAAAAGCGTTGAATACCGGGAAGCCCATGAAAAAACCATACATCATAGCGGAGTAATACAGAGCGACTGCGAATAACGCGGGAAGCGGCATGTCGAAAAGACGCAGCAAAAACCTGCGCAGCACGGTGATATCCAATATAACGCCCAGCGCGACTCCGCCGAGCATGAGGTACATCACAATCATGTTGTCGCCAAGGAAGGGAATGCTGCCCCACCAGAAGAGCAGCATGAGCGATACCGGCGCGATAATACCCAGCACAACTGCGGAAATCCATTTGTCCAATCTGTTCATTAGTTCACCTGCAACGTGTTTTATATATTATAGCATAATGCTGCGTATCGGGCTAAAAACACTGAACGGCAAAAAGTTCTGTACAATTTAATAAACGCGGCGGATTAAGGGCAACCTATTTTCGGAGGTGATTTATTTGCAGGTAAAGGATATCATGTCTACGGAAGTAGCAACCGTGGGGACAAACGATACAGTAGAGCAGGCGGCGAGGCTCATGGAGATGTTCAATGTGGGCTCGATTCCGGTATGCGACGCCGACCGCGTGATCGGAATCATTACGGACAGGGACATTGCGCTTCGCGCGGTGGCACACGGGGGCAACATCCGCCGCCAGCATGTGCGCGATGTCATGTCCATCAATCCGATCGTAGGCACCCCCGATATGGACGTGCACGAGGCGGCGGGGCTGATGAGCCGCCGCCAGATACGCCGTCTGCCCATCGTGAATAACGGTTCACTGGTGGGCATCGTGGCCTTGGGGGATATTTCGGTGGAACCCTCGCTTCAGGGAAACGCGGAGGAAGCGCTGAAGAACATATCGCAGCCCAGCAACGGGCAGCTGACCTAGCTGGGCGGCTTTTACCAAAGTTGTTTTTCCATCACGTAATCGTCCATGATGAAGCCGCCGCCGATGTCCGTGACGACGTCGGCGGTGCGCGTAAACCCGAGATGCGCATACGCGGCGAGAGAGCCGGTGTTGCGTTTGTTGCAGGTTAACCGGACGAGCGGTTTGCCGCGCTTCCGGGCGGCCGCCTCGGCAGCATGCAGCATTGCCCGGGCAATGCCTTGGCCGCGGCAGCTTTCCAGCACGTAGAGCTTGCTTAAAAACAGCGCGCCGGCATCGAAGCGTATCGCGCTGTAGCCGCATGCCCCGTCGTCTACATATGCGATCGAGTAGATATAACCGTTATCGATATCTTTCCCGATCGCTGCGCGCGACTGAAGCTTTTCCAGCATGTATCTCACCTGCGCCGCGCCGATGATAGGCGTATAATGCGGTTCCCATATTTGCTTTGCGAGCGTCTCGATAAGCGCGATATCTTCGCTGCTTTGAACGGTTTTAATTATAATCGGATGTGGCATGACGGCTCCTTAATGCATTGATCCGTATTGATCAGGCAGGTCTGAAAACGCTTTTTGGCCTCGGGCAGACTCCCGCCGTTACGTCGTCCGGCGCGGGTTTGGCTTCAAAGCCAGTCGATGAAGCTTTTTGTCGTTTCGAAGGTTCGTGGCCGCAGCCTCATTATACATACAGATTATATCACATTTATTTGATGGAGTCCGGCGTTGTTTATGCCTGCGGCACCGGCTGTACGCTTTGTTTACGTTGTTTTTTAGGCCGGGCGGGCAGCATATTTCTGATCTTGGCGGTAATGAACAGCGCAAAGGGTATGCCCGTCCCGAGCGACACGTTGAACCAAGGTGCGACATACTGGGAAAAGTCGAGCAACTGGAAAACATCGGCGCAAAAATAAATGGAAAATACGAAAGTGAACCCCATCATGGCGGTAAGCAGCGGTATTTCGCGTTTCAGGCCGAATATTTCTCGCAGCAGCCGTACCACCATATAGGCGAGCGAGGAAACCAGCACGAACTCGAGCATCAGCCAGATCGATATAAAAAGCGATTCTATGCTAGAACCGCCGCCGAAAACAGAAATGTTTTCTACGGCGGAATGGAACGGGAATTTGAGTTTTTTAATAAGGCTCGCGCCGAACACGCCCAGCACTGCGGCAATCATGGACGTGTTGGCAGACGTAATAAACGTTCCCGCGATAACAAATTTTCCGGCATACTTCTTATCAAACCGAATCTGGTCATTGAATATGAAAAAATAAGTAATATAACAGAATACCGAAAGCGGATATACGGCGGAATCCATAACCGGTATAATATCGTTTGCCGTGATCGGCGTTAAATTCTGGGGTTCAAACTGGGTGAGTAAAAGCGCAAAGATGATGAGGTATTGTGCCAAAGCGATCGCGAACAGTATCGTACTCATGCGCGAAAACACGGGCAGCCCGCCGCGCAGCATGACCGCCGTCAGCATCACGATGATGAATTGTATCAGCCGGATATTAGTGCCCACGTATACGGTGGAGATCATGGTTTCACCCACGTATTTGACATACATGGACAGCAGAATGAACAGCCACAGCGCAAGCACAACCGCAATCGTTTTTCCTATGAACTTACCAAACACATGGCACATGATCCACACCAAGGACTTCCCCTCAAACGCTTTCATTACGCGGCACAGCATGTATAAAACGGGGGCAAACACGATGGCGGCCGCCGCAGGGGAAAGCCACGCGGCCTGAGACGCGGGCAGCGTCATCACTCTTGTCAGGTAGCGGATGCTGGGCGTATAGAGCGCGCCGAAGTAGATCAGCAGGGCGTTCTTCAGCGAAATTTTGTTGTTGCTCGTTATATTCATGCCGCCTCCGTCATTGTGTGCGGAAAAGATCGTTAATCATCCGCGCAAAACTGTAAAATATGGGTGTCAGCGCGAGGTAAACACCCAGCCCCATTGCCATCGCGACGATAAAAAGGTATATTGCCGCTTCTTTTTTCTCTCCTTGTTTGAACAGATAGCGCAGTTCGAAAATTGAAGCGACGATGTAGATTCCGAAAAAAATCAGCAAATCCGTATCACCTCACTCCCCCGGTGCGTTCAGCATGCTGTAGGTGCACTGTATTTTGGATTTAACTTCGATTGACACTTCCATTGAGCGAAATACGTTGCACCAGTCATTTTTGTAGGGATCGCTTTCCTTTGGGTACTTATGGTAAAGCGCTTTTCCGAAACCGAACACATCCGATTTGCAGCTTTTCGCCGTTTCCAGCGCGCTTGCGATGGTGTTTGCTACATAAGCGCTTTGCTGGTTTTCAAGGTATTGAATATACGCGTCCGAAGTCGCATCATTCGCGTTGTAATATTCCACCATAAACGTACCGACCACCGCGCTGATGGATGCGGAAGGCGCGCCGGATAGCTTCGTGCTGATATTGGCTTCGCTCGTCACTATCTCCAATGAAACGGGCTGCCCGTACATATCGGTTAACGTGATCTCCGCGCTATTAATTTTATTGAGAACACCATTTTAGAGGATTTAGAATTTTCGTTACGAAGTTTATTATTTTCAAAACGGATTCAATCAGTTTCCAATTCCTTATATTGTTATAGAGATAATCCAGATTCCACCATGAATGCAATA
>CAYNFL010000005.1:0-4369 GCA_964396465.1 uncultured Christensenellaceae bacterium | reverse complement strand
CGGAACAGCGCGTACCCGCTCAGCTTTATCATCTCAGGGCCATTCTCGTTTTTCGTTTCTTCCGAGTTGTAACGGGCGCCTTCGATCATTTCTATCGCGGGGATATAGATATCGTTCCATTTATATTCGCATAACATGGCGTAATCGAGCAGATGCACTTCGGATGATTCGCCGGTTGAGCCGGACTGCTTAAACAGCGAATCCAAGTCTTTAAGGAGATCGTTATTGTTCGCTGAAGCCGCGATGAGCATATCGGACGCGGACGCCCCCTTGGCGATAATCAGCCCATGCAGAAAGCGGTTCTCGTCGTTCTCGCAAAAGAAGTCCAGCGCGTCGCCGATATTCTGTTTCGCCGTATTTTCGCCGATAATAATATATTTTAAATGATACCAAGACGCGCGCTTCTCGGAATAGGTATGCATGCTGCGTTTGGCGTCAAATACCGTTTTCCCCGTGGAGACGTATATTTGTGTGGTGATCTGCTCCTTGCCGGGCTCGTTGCCCTGCTCGATTTTGTCGAGCAGCGCGGTCAGCTTGACGTTTCCGCCTTCGATATCGACGCCAACCATTAGAATGTTCTGAGAATCCTCTACGGAGTATGGCTGAGGGAAAGCGCATCCGTAGGTAAAAAGCATTGCCGCCGCCAGCAGCATGGAAACGCATACTTTTACCATTACAGACGCCTCCGCCTGTTCTTGGGTCCAAGGAACGAAGGGCGTTCTTTGATAAGGTAATCGGGGTATTTAACAAACGTATCGTCGAGCTGCGATTTCCGTGTACCCGCGAAAGGCGCAAGATACGGCACCCCCAGCGGCGTGAGCCGCGCCAGCATGAACAGCATAAACAGCAGCACTATGACAATCCCGATGAGCCCGAGCAGCGCGCCTGCCGCTGTGCATACTAACTGAAATATCCAGCCCGCCATGTTGAGTTCTTTCATCGGAACGACGAGTGAAAATATGGAGGCCGCGGCGACGATGACGATGACGGCGGGGGAAACCAGCCCCGCGCTGATGGCGGCTTGCCCGAGCACAAGGCCGCCTACGATTGAGACCGCGCCGCCGACGCTTTGGTTGATCATGAGGCTTGCCTGCAGCAGCGCAAAAAATGAGAGCGACATCGCGATTACCTCGACGAATGCGGAAAAAGGCACAGAAGCGCGCGTCGCGGCAATTCGTATCGCAAGATCATACGGTATCATTTCGGAATGGAACACAATCAAAGAAATATAGAAACCGGGTAACGCGATGCTGAGCGAGAAGCACAGATACCGCAGTATGCGAAAAAAGGTGGCAATTGCAAAGCCGCCGGAATAGTCGTCGGAGGCCAGAAAAAAATCGTTGAACACCGCGGGAAAGATCATCGCGTAAGGCAGTTCTGCGGCAATCACGGCGATCTTTCCGTTGAGCAGATGCTGTGAGCAGATTTCCGGTTTTTCGGTGACAACGGATACGGGAAAAAGATGAAATTTCTGCTTTATCACATTTTCAGTGATATCCTGAATGTCTGTCACGCGGTCTTGGTTGATCTCTTGAATTTTCTTGCGGACCTCGGTGATGAACGACTCGTTGCAGATATTGCGCATGTATGCGATGCATATGCGCGTATTGCTTTGCCGCCCCGCCGTGGTTTCCTCCAGCACGAGGCTGGAACTGGGTATCTTTCTGCGCAGCAGCGAGGTATTGACGCGCAGCGTTTCTACAAAGGCTTCCTTGGCGGCGCGAAACGGTACTTCCTCTTTTGCGGTTTCCACCGCGCGCTTTTCAAAGCGCGTAGTTGCGAGCGTGAGTATGCTTTGAAGCTTGTCGAAGCACATCAGCGTATGGCCGTAAAACAATGAGGATACAGCTTCCGCCATGTCGGACACGGCGGAAACACCCGATATTTGCAGCGCACCGCCCTGCGCAAGACGAAACGCTTCCGCAAGCGAACCGCATGCCTCAAAAGCGCCGCAGGATAGCGGCCGGATGATGTTGTCGTCGATCACCTTTTGGTCCGAAAGCCCGTCCACAAATACGAGCGTAACGTAGAGCGGAACGCGGCTGCGCAGTTGCACGCTGCGAAAAATGATATCCGCGCTGGATGAGAAAAGTTTTTTCAGCTCCTCCGATGTCAGCGGCAGCTGTTTTAAACCGTCATCCTCCTGCGGGTGTATTTCACTGCTTCGTGAACGCCCCATATCCGTCTCCAAACTTGCGCTATAATACATAGAATGGTTTGAAATGGCGCTGTTTATGCGGTTTAAAGCGGAAATAAAAAACCCGGGGCGTTGCTCGTTTTCCAGGCCGCCAGCTTATCGGCCAATTATTACTTATTATAAATTCCTTCAACTAAAGCAGAGGCAAGCACATGCCCTTCTATTGCGTCAGCAAATTCTGTTTTGGAAAAGCCGTCTGTGAGTTCAAGCTTTTCATCCAACGCATAGACGGTGATTGCATACGTATGGTCTTTATCCGGCGGAGTCGGCCCGGCGTAGCCTGTCGTGCCGCTATCGTTTTTACCCTGTATAATTCCTTTGGCGGTGCGGCTGAAATCTTTGGGGATTTCGCTTTCTTCGATGTTTACCACCATCCAGTGTACCCAATTAAAACCGCAAAGCGGCTTTGCGTCGGGGTCGTCCATGTAAACGGCATAACAAGCAGTACCTGCGGGGGCGCCGGAAATCTCAAGCGGAATGGAAAGCACCGGAACGCCTCCTTCCTTTACTGTTCCGTTGGCGCCGTAAACCGGGTCGATAACACCGCTGATGATGGCGCTGCTGGTTACGAACATACGGCTGTTATGCCCGGGACTTGAATCCGAAGGCACCGCGTTTTCGGTTTGCGTGGTATCGCTATTAACGGGAGTTGATGCAGCCGGGCTGCCGGACGTATTGCCGGAGTTCGCACAGCCAGAAAAGATAACCAGCGCCGCGACCAGCGCCGTGATCATAATCTGCTTAACAGCCATATCAGAGAGATACCTCCGATAGTTTATATGCTTTCCCCAATCGCTTTTTTCAGTATGTCCATGCCCTTATCGATCTGCTCCATCGACGGCATGGAGAAGTTTAAGCGCATCGTATTCCTATGCCCGCCTTCGGGGTAAAAGTGCGTGCCCGGCACAAACGCTACGCCCATACCGACGCATTTTTTGAACAGCGCCTCGGCATTAAGCCCCTCGGGCAGCGCTGCCCAGATAAACAGGCCGCCGTCGGGATGCGTGAAAGTGACGCCTTTGGGGAAGCCCTGCAGCTTAACCAGCATCGCGTCGCGCTTTGCGCGGTAGACTGAGCAGATATTTTCAATGTGCGGCTTCGCTTTGCCGGAACGCATGTACGCGTCCACGATCTCCTGTGAGAGGTTGGCGGTGTGCAGATCTTCGCCCTGCTTGGCGATGTTATATTTGCCGATGATGCGCGGGTCGGCAATCGCCGCGCCTACGCGCAACCCCGGCGATATAATCTTGGAGAAACTCATCAGGTAGATGACGGTATTGTCGGTATCCATGCTCTTGATGGTCGGCACGGATTCTCCCGAAAAGCGCAGGTCGCAATACGGATCGTCCTCAAGTATCAGCACGCCGTATTTTTGGCATATTTCGAGCAGGTGTTTTCGCCGCGGCAAAGACATCGTGCGCCCGGAAGGATTCTGGAACGTGGGTATCGTATAGATAAACTTCGGACGGTGCCGCTTGATATTTTCCTCCAGCACATCCGTGGCCATGCCCTGCTCGTCCATATCGATGCCGAGCACATTTGCCTCGTACCCTAAAAAAGTTTGCAGCGCGCCGATGAACGTGGGGCTTTCGGTGAGTATGGTATCGCCCGGATTGATCAGCGTTTTCGCCGCAAGGCCGATGCCCTGCGTGGAGCCCGAGGTGATAATGACCTGCTGTGGCGAAGCCTCGATGCCGCGCGAAGCGGCCATGCCGATTACGGTTTCCTTGAGCTTGTCGATACCCGGCGTGCCGCCGTACTGCAATATCCGGTCGCCGTACTGGCGAATCAGCGATGCGGCAATCTCCGCGATGTCCTCCGTAGGAAAGCACTCGGGTGCGGGGTTGCCTCCCGCGAACGATATAATACCGGGGTCTTTAAGCAGTTCAAATATCGCGCGGATTGCGCTGCCCGAGACGCGGTCTAACCTTTTTGCGAACTCCATGGCTAACTTCCTTTTAATTATTGCCGGAGTGCCCTCCGGTTCCTGTTATTATAATACGCGGGCGCGCGCGTTATCAAGGCATAATTGCGTTGCCAGTGCGGTTTCGATGGTGTATAATAGCGCAAGAAAAACGGGAAGGAAGAGATCATGCACAGCGTTTATGATATCGTGGTCAAAATCGGTTCGATGGCGCTGATCCGCGATGAGGACGGCGATATCGACTACAA
>CAYNFL010000004.1:0-20635 GCA_964396465.1 uncultured Christensenellaceae bacterium | reverse complement strand
GCGCGTTTGGTTCGGGACTAAAAGGTCGCTGGTTCAAATCCAGTCACCCCGACCACAAGATGAAAATCCGATTGGATATAATCTGGTCGGGTTTTTTATTATCTTGGCCACGCCAAGATGCCGTTAAGCCGGCATTATAACGGCATCTTCTCGTCTTTTTACAATTAGGAATTACGTTAAAAAGCAGCATATTTTCAAGCATCAAAATCATCATCTTATGGCTAAGATAATAACCGTTATCAAACTTTCCTTATAACTATCCTTATAACGCATATAATAAAATATAGCAACAGATACTACAACATGGAGTAATAATCAAAGAGATTTCTTTTTCGTATACTTGAAATTTCTTGACTCAACCTCTTATATTCTTTTCAGTAAATCATCTGCTCAAAAAAAAGAATGAGTAAAAGGCTGCCTCTATGTTCCTAAAAGCAGAAAAGGCGGGGGATACGATATCTTATCTTCCGGCCGATCCTGCGGAGAAGTAAACCTTCCCTATGAGTACCTATAAATATACGGAGCACATCTTCTGACACCAGCAACTATGTTGCCGCTAGACCTTCCGGAATTGTTTCCAGCCGATTATTGCCTCCCCTTTCCGCGGGTATTATCCTTGGTTTGAAGGAAGTTCGGCCTCTTTGGTGAAGTCTTTTTATTGTAAAATAAATAATGATAAATATCTTTTCTATTGTATGGTACAAAAGGAGCAGTATAAGCAACTCCAAAACTGTTTTCCGAAATCACTCTGCAAATTATAACGCAAATCACAATTGTAAATCCAAATAATCCTAAACAAGCTGTTGCAACCATGAGTAAGAATTTAAATAGAAGAAACGGGATAGGAATTGTAAAATCGGGCATTACAAAATAAGACAAAAATGAAAGTGAAACGATTATCAGGCACAGCGGGTCAAAAACATTGGAGGCTATTGCAGCCTGACCGATTATGATAGCTCCAACAATACCGGTTGCCATACCAATTTGTTTTGGGATGCGCAGAAGAGCTTCCTTTAAAATTAACATTATTATTTCAAGCAGTAATATTTCGGTAAAAGCGTTCAATGGAGCATTTCCACGCAATTTTGCCAAAGTAAGAATATAATCCGCCGGTAGTATATCTGTGTGAAAAGAGACCAATGCAATATAAATAGAACCCAGAGTAAACGATAACACAAGTGCAATGAATCTTAAAATTAATTTAAATGCGCCAAAGTGCTTATTGCCATAGAAATCATCTGATGAGGCTAAAAATTCCCAAAATGTTTTTGGCGCAACTAAAGCTATACCGCTGCCCTCGGTGATAATGATTACTTTCCCCTCAAGCAACGCCCAGCATGCAATATCGGAGCGTTCAACTATGCCAACCTGCGGGAATAAGCCGGATTTCCGATTATGCAATAAGGCTTGCAACTCTCCGGAATCTATAATACCATCTATATTTATTTCATTTATTCTTTTTATAATTTCATTTACTATTTTTTCATTCGCAATATCATTGATACAGATGACTGCAATGTGGGCTTTTGTTCGTTTCCCAACCTGCAGCATATTTATTTTTAGCTGAGGATCTTTAATCCTATATCGGATTAAAGATAAATTAACATCTAGGTTTTCAGTAAAACAGTCTCTTGACCCGTAAAGCGTATAGGTAAGCTCCGGAGGTTCTATGTTTTTCTTTTCAACCTTTTTAATATTAACTGCCAAATAATTATTATCCCATGAAAATAAAACGATTGTCATACCATTTAGTAAGTTTTCAATAACAGTATTGATATCCAGATTCAAAACTATAATATCAGGAGGTATAATATTATTTGCCATGCCATCTGCATTCAAGTTGATAATTGTGTTTTCAATTATCGGTTTAATTATATAATTCGACAGCATAACAAGATCAGTTAGCTGCCTAATAAATAAAACGGTTATTTCTTTATCTCCGCGTTTTATTGTTTTTCTGCTTATATCACTGCATCTTTCTGTAACATCAGAAATGATATTATGATATTGATGTTTTAACAATTCATTCACCTCTATATTACTGCTTTAACGGCAAATTGCTCTGATTTATTTTGACACTCGTGGTAACATATATTTGTGACTGAGAGTATACATCAGACCAATTCAACTTATAAAACTCTTTATTGTAAACGGCTCTGAAATATTTATATATATTTAGATAATCGCATTTAAAAATTGCTTTAGAAGTATATAGTGTAGATCCGATATCTTGAATAATATGACTTTCAAGATCAGTTTTAATTTTGTATAGTGTATCCTGACTGATCGGTATAAATTTATCTGTAAAATCGATCGTTGCGTTGAAATTCATATCAATTTTCAAGGATAATTTATTGTCTGAATAATAGGGCTTAATTTTTTTGTTTTTCAAAAATATTTTTACCATATATTTTATTCCGTTTTCACTTATATCATAATAGAACGTGGAATCCGGATTCAGAAAATACACCAAACCCTTTCTGTCGTCAGCAGGGATTGCGCCGATACGTTTTGCATATTCATTAAACACTGTATATCCGCCTAAGCTTATTTTCCCCTCTGAAATTGTAAAGTCGGGAACCAGGAAGCCGGCGTTTTTAACAGCTATTGCCTGCAATACATCGCCGATATTCATTCTGAAAGAAGTTCCGTCTGTAACGAGAGAATCCAAAACGGATTCAATAGCAAACCCAACCGAAGCTGAAGAATCCGATGCTCCCTGTAAAATATCCATCGGATCGTTTGATGTAGTCGCAACCAAGATTGATTTCCGGTAATCCAACTGCCCTCTAACCCTGTTTATATACTCTTCGATACCGTTAACAGACATGGCTTCCGTAAAGATAAGTATTCTATTTGCACCTAAATACGCCTCCTTTATATTTTTCCGGTTACTATCATCCCTTGTTTCTGTAAACGTTTCACCTTTGGACACCAAGATGCTAAAGTCGCTTTTTTGACCCTGATTTTTACTCTGAGGGTTTTGTTCGGAAAAGTCAGCTCTTTCCCAATAAAAATAGTAGTAACCGTCTTTTTTATCGACAATAAGCGCTGTATCAATCTCTCTTTTTTCAACATCCAAAGAATCCCAACAGCCTGTAAAAATTATCACTGCAAGAACACAAGCTACTAATTTAAAACTATTCCGGCAATTTTTTTTCATGTTTTTTCACCTTTGCAATGATAAGGAGCGTTAACGGAATAATAATAATTGTGATACCCGCAAAAAAGTAACTTGTATAAACGGCAAACTGGGCGGCAGCGCTATTATTTTGAGGAAGCATACATGCAATAAAAATTAGAACACACATTACGATCAATACAATATTGTTATTTGGCTTGGAAATAATTTTTCTTGCATATTCAACGGTTGTAAAAATTGAGATACTGATACCGGAAAATGCTGCAGCCAACCACATTGTAATGAATACTACATCAATTCGTTTTAAAAATTGAAGCTGTTTAATATCTATTCTTCTTATTGCAGTGAAAAGAGCATAGTTATAGTTTGATGTGTCCTCAGGTCCTAAAATCATAATACAGGTTTCAGTTGCCGCTATATAGAATAAGCTAAGAACCAGAATAGCAAACATAGTTGTTCCAATTAATTTTTTTCCGTTCCTCTTTGTAAATGGAATAATAGTCATTAATTCAAAACCGGAAAACAGGTAAAGTGAATCTGGTATCATTGAAACATATTTCTGCGGTTCGGCAATATTAATAAAAGGCTCGATATTCAAAATATCGCCTTGGCTTGCCATCAACGAGTACATTATAATCATAGCTACAAGCAAAATGATACCCATGAGTTCCGCTATCCGACCGATGTTTGTCGCCCCTTTTGAAGCCGCATACCCTGTCGCAACTATAAAAACAGCTGTCATGATCCACATAGGCGTTTTTATCATGAGCTGCGAATGAATAATTTCAGCCGTTAATCTGGCAAAAAAAGCCGTATATAAAAAGAATTCAATCATATAAACTATGGAAAAGCAATATGTCGGAAACTTTCCTACAATTAGCTGACCATATTCAAAAAGAGTTTTTTCCTTATATTTATTACTAAGATAAGCGGTCATCCCGGCAAGCAAGGAGAAAATGATTGCGAAAACTATGATATATAACCAAGCGCCTGTTCTAAAGGCATCCATCATTTTTCTTGGAAGTATAAAAATAACGTATGGTATCGTGAATGTCATAATCATGAAAAACATCTGTCTATTGGTAATATTCATATACCAACTCTTTTCAAATATTTATTATTAGTTTTAATCTTTAGCTTAAATATATACTTCAAATTTTTAATATTAGGATATAAGTGTATTTTTGCTACTGCCGCTGTCTAAAGTAGGAAAGTGGCTTGGCCATATGCAGCCAACAGCAATTTATTATTGCTTATGTAAACGGCCTTATAATTTCCACTAACTGGTATTATGTTCATATCGGTTAAAATAAACAAACCCAACTTTAATATCCCGCAATCGGAAAGCATATTGGATATAAATCAGACGATAAAGATAGTACAGGGATATGGAATACCATATCCTAAAAAGGTATAATTGAAGAAGACTGGTTTCCTAAAAATTTGGAGACCTTTTTAAAAATTGGTAATATTAAACTGAAAGACCCTGATTCTTCCTTATAACAGTCCTTATAACACAGATAACATAATATAGTGTATATAAAATCAAACAGATTTCTTTTTCACATATTTAAATTTCCAGACTCAACCTCTTTTATTCTTTGTATTAGAATCATAAGTCATAGTAAAGCTCAAACTCCTTTGGATGGGGGATCCTGTTGATTAAACCTGCTTCTGCACGTTTACTCTTTATCCATGTAGTAATAAGGCTTTCAGGGAATACCCCATTTTGCAGCAGATATTCATGGTCAGTTTCGAGAGAGTTCAAAGCCTCGTCAAGACTTTTTGGCAACACTTCCAGCAACGCTTTATCTTCATCTGACAAATCATAAAGATTTAAATCAAACGGCCCCCAATTATGATCCTTTGGATCTATCTTCTTATTTATACCGTCCAATCCTGCCATCAAAATTGCAGCAAAGGCATAATAGGGATTGCATGTAGCATCGGGACAACGCAGTTCAAAACGCTTTTTATCAGGTGATTTGGCATATGCCGGTATTCGTATAACCGCACTCCGATTTGCCGTTGCAAATCCAACCGTGACTGGTGCTTCAAATCCGGGGACCAACCTTTTATATGAATTTGTTGTAGGATTTGTTATGGCGCAAAGCGACTTAATATGGGTGAGTATACCCCCAATAAAATACATTGCTGTCTGGCTTAATTGCGAATAGTTATTTTCATCATAAAAAATAGGTTTAGCATCCTTTTTTAACAGCATATGCACATGCATACCATTTCCCGCTTCACTGTAAATTGGCTTCGGCATAAGTGTTGCTGTCTTGCCTTCTTGCATAGCGGTATTGCGAATTACATATTTTGCAATCATTGTTGCGTCCGCTAACTTTTTAACTTCGCCTAATTCTACTTCAATCTCAACCTGTCCCGAACCACCGACTTCGTGATGATGATATTTTATATCTATACCCCAACGCTCTAACTCCATGCACATACGGTTACGCAAATCATAGGCGATATCAAACGGTTTGTCGATATGGTATCCTCCATGGGGAGGTGTATGAAAACCGGTATTATCCCCTTGATCACCTGAACTCCAAACGGATTCCTTGGCACGAAGTGCAAAGCATACATTCTGAGGCTCAACATCATAACTTACGTGATCAAATATATGGAATTCGTACTCAGGGCCGACGATCATTTCGTCCGCAATCCCTGTGGATTTCATGTATTGGGTAGCGTGCGTTAAAACATTACGTGGATATTGGTCAAACGGATGGTTGTTTGGATGGCCAATGACCATAACGTCGCCGATCATGGCTAATGTGGGCGCCTGAACGAACAGATCAACAACGGCAGTTGACAAATCAGGTATAAAAACCATATCGCTATTTTCTACCATCGCATATCCATAATTGGAGCCGTCGAAGCCAATTCCGTTGGTCATGATATCCTCATCAAAACGCTCAACTGGAATGGTCAAATGCCGCCAACGTCCATGCAGGTCGGTCAATTTAAAATCAATCATTCTAATTTGGTTTTTTTCACAGAAATCTTTTGCTTGCTTAATATTTTGAAACATAAAACCTCCCTAAACCTAATAAAAAACGTCATGCGTATACAATAAAAACAATTTATATTTTTGTCAATACGTTTTATTACGCCCCCCAAGAATTGTGCCTTTTCCCCTAACTTAAAACTGATATAAGGATTGGGGGGCACATGAACTTCTTACCAGCTCCCGTGGCCCCCGCCGCCGCCGAAGCCGCCGCCCGAAAAACCGCCGCCGCCGAAGCCGCCGCCAAAGCTGCCTCCGCCAAAGCCGCTGCCGCTGCTGGGCGGCCGCGAAACCATCGCAGTCGTAAAATTTCCCATGCCGTGCGAAATGTAGTTCGTAAATATCAGCGTGTTGAACATGCGCCCAGAAGCATAACCGCTGTACCACTGCGGCGGCTGCATGCCGATATCTTCAAACTTCCTCGCCCACGTATCCGTAACGCCCAGCACGTAGGCATAGGGCAGTACATTGTAGAAGTACGAGGGGTTTCCCTCCACGAGCTTTTCAATGCGCTCCTTCTCGGCCTTTTCGATGAAGCGCCGGAAACCTAAAAGCTTGCCGTACCACTCCGCGCCGTGCTGCGTTCTCTTGCGCATTACCGCCGTAAAGAGCAGCATGACCAGCGTCGCGACGGATGACGCAAGCGTGATGCCCACGCTTTCAAAGTCGCCGGTGATGGTGAATATCGCCGGTATGCCAAATATGTATATGGCAAAGAGTATCGCGAATATGGCGGCATATATGATGACCTGCGCGGCTTTGGTTCCGGACGGCGTCGAGCGCCACTTTTCGAGCACGCCGATCAGCAGGTATACCGGCAGGCACAATATCCAGCCGAATACGAGCGGTACGAAAATACCGGCGGCAAGGTTGCTGCTTAAGTAGCTGTATATAAACAATGTAAACGCCACAGGCACCATCGAGAGCGCGAACATCGCGCCGCGCGCCCGTTTGGACGATTTCGTAAACACGTTGCGGTCCCATGCGCCTTCAAAGAACAGCCGGACACTGTATTTGGTGCAGGTCATGGTGTCATAGAACGTGTGCTTCAAGCTGTGCACCGATACGCTGTCCCGGCCCGAAAAGAGCTTGCCGAACATGTACTGCTCGTAGCTGCGCGCATCTTTTTTAAGGTCTTGGGTCTTGACGAGTTCAAAGTCGTTATGCCCGTGCTCCTCAATCCTCAGATACCCCTTGTCGGCCCAGTAGAGCAGCAGCGATACCACGTCCTTGTTGTCCACGCAGCCGTCGATGATATAGCCCGCCTCGGCGGGCGTCATACCGTCAGGGGCGTAAAACTCCACCGTGGGGTAAACCTTGGGGTCGCGCCCAAAGATCAGCCAGAGTATGAGCGCAAGCAGTACCGCCGCGCCGCTCACGGCAAATGCGGCGATGTTCCACCCGGCGTACGGGTTGGTCTCATTCGTAAAGTAATCGTCGGGCAGTTCCACGCGCAGCGTCACATATTCGCCGCCGTAAAGCGGGCGCAGCATATGCCCGGTGATCGTGCTGCCGTTCTTCTCCCACGCCACATCCGCCGTGCTCGTCGAGGCGTACGAGCCCACGGTGGCGTTCACAAAGCGCGCGTCAAAATCTTTGGGCAGATCGATCGTGAAACTCGCTTTGTTGGTGGTATATCCGTACTCCCAGTAGAACAGGTTGCGGTAAAACTCGTCGAAATCCGCCTGACCGTTGTCGCCCAAGTCCGCCATATAGGTGATGACGTAAGTCTTTTCGCCCGTGACGATCTCGTCCGCGTTGCCGATCTTCGCGTCGATATAGCGTGAACCATCGTCATCGCTTTCATAAGACAGCTCGAAATCCCCGCCCTGCACGTCAAAGTCGTATATGCGCTGCCGGTATCTGGCGGATTTCCATTCATCGTCCATGTAATACCAGCCTGTGCCGCTGTACTGCACGTCGTAGTAAAAACCGTGGCAGGGGTATGTATAGTTGAGTACCATCGTTTCGGTCACGGCAGCCACGTTGCTTTCGTCTATGGCCACGTGAATATCGCGGCTGAGTATCGTGTAGTTGATGCCATAGCTGGTATCCGCGTATTCGGTATCCCCATACGCGTCACCATCTTCTGCGGACGCGTTGGCAGGCAGGCAGGCGGCCAGCAGTACGGCAGCAACGGCCGCGATCAGGCATTTCTTCAGGTGTTTCATATATACGATCATCACCTTTCCGATATCGGTTCTTCAATCCGCCGATATTCATACCGTTTTTTCTTGTTCAATATAAAAAGACGCGCCGATGGTATTGTACTGCAAACGGGGCGTCCTGCGCAATCGCAGCTGCGCCTAAATATTAAGGTTCAGGAATTTTCTTTATACATGCCATCCTTATCGCGCCCGTAGTTCCCTTCCGGCGTTTCAACGATGAAATAGTATAAAGGCTGAGTTACGGTGCTTTCGGATAGGAACTGTTTTGCGGTTTGGGCATCCGGCGCTTTATAAATTCTATAGATCACCATGCCAGCCGCATCGTTGACCTGTTCTTCCTTCACGTACTCGACAATACCCCGTGAACCCGGCCTGCGTTCCGCATCCGCCGCGGTTATTTCCGGTTCGAGTTCGTTATGCGGTTTCCCGCCGCATCTTTCAAAACTCTCCTTTGCCTGTTGCCAGAGCGTATGGGTAAGGCCTTTTCCGTACAACATGGCGTAGCAGGCATCATCGGTATAGAAACCAAAATTCAACGCCTGCGTACAAATTAATTCCTTCGTATCCGCCGCAATTTTAATACAAGGTATGCCAAGCAAAGCGTTTTTAGCGTTCTCAGTGTTTTCAAATTGATAGGTGACACCCGGATCCTGCGTTTGCTGCATCATCCGGCTCATAAAGTACTCGGCCGCTTTGCTTGGGGTATCGTACCGGGTTCCCATGTTGTCCTTCTTATAAAACGAGTTGCCGGTATTGCTGTCGCCTTTGTAATGGATAAAGACCGCGCCGCAGTTAAAACAGCATTTCCGGTTATTGCGCTGCACTGTACTGCACTTCGGGCACTTCACGCAATCCGACCCTGCGATCCGTATGTCTTCGATATAATACGCGCCTTCGGCGGTTGGCTCCACTGGCGCGGGCTCAGGCAAGGCTGAAGCGAAATAAGAGGGAGGGATGGACGGATTCGGTGCGGGCATATAAGGCGAGGGATTATACGGTACGCCCTGATATGGCGTCTGCTGCTGCGGATAGTCGTTGCCAGGCGTGCAGTTTTTTGCAACCAAATACGATATCAATCCGCCGATGCCCGCAAATAAAAGCGCTAAAACATACGCGCCTGCCGCTCCGGAGGCAGCGCCGATAAAAGCTCCAAATATTTCTAGCCCGAACCAAAGCACATAGGTCAGCGCGGCAAAACCGCCCGGGTTACGGCCGCGGGCCATCGCGTTCTTTTTATTCTTGTTCGCCAGCGCAATGACCGCAATAATTTCCAGCATAGATAATCCTCCTGCACTCCGTTGCCGCGCAATGATCACTGGGCTTGATTCGGCACGCGCTGTATGGCGGCTGAATTTTCTATATTATACTATTCATATCCTTAAAATACAACGAATGAATAGAAAATGGATACCATAAGCTTGTAAAAAAACAAATCGCCCCCACTCCGGAGGCAATTCGCAAAAGTAATATTAAAGTTGAAAGCGTATCGCTTTACGGTTGGGATTGCATTGAAATCTTATAACGGCACTCCCGCCGGAAAGAAAAATTTTCGCAACTGCTAGAACTGAACCTTTACGTTCTCGCGTTCCGTTTCGGAGGCCACCTCAAACATCGACTGTTTGGTGAAGTGGAACATCCCGGCGATGATGACGCTGGGAAACGTTTCGCATTTGGTGTTGAATTCCTTGACGATGGCGTTGTAATACTTGCGCGAGCTCGCGATCTCATCCTCCATCCGCTGCAGTTCTCCTTGGAGCTGCATGAAATTCGCGTTGGCCTTAAGGTCGGGATACGACTCGGCGAGCGCGAACAGCGATTTAAGCGTGCCTGTCAGCGCGTTTTCGCCCTGCACCTTGTCCTCCACCGTTTTAGCGGAAACGGCTGCGTTGCGCGCGGCGATCACGCGCTCCAGCGTTTGCTTCTCGTGGCTCGCGTACCCTTTCACCGTTTCAACGAGGTTGGGGATCAAATCGTAGCGCTTCTTTAAATACACATCCATCGTGGAGAACGCTTCCTCGATACTGTTTCTGAGCCGTACAAAACCGTTGTACGCTGCGACAAACCAGATAATCAATATGAGTACGACGCCGCCGATGATAATTGCAGGAACCATTTTTTTACCCTCCTCTGATAATCCTTATTAATTAACTTAAACGTCCATAGCTAAAAGACGCTTCGCTGCCCCGCGCATGCCGCGGATCAGCACAGCGCACAGCACCACGGCCAGCACGATAAGATACGGCAGCGAGAGCCATTCCATAGGCAGCAGCACTACAGGCAATATGAATGCGAGCGCAAATACCAGCCCCACAAGCATATGCAGCAGCACGTTCATGTTCTGCTTGATCGCTTGCTGCTCGTTTGTCCAGTCCAGCTTGGGCCGTGCCGCGTCAATGAGCAGCCCCGCGACGGATCCGGCGATTGCGGCAGGTATGCTCAGCAACAGCGCGATGGCCGCAGCGTAGATCGGTGCGCCAAAGTACACCGCGAGCGCGCACAGCAGCACAATACCGATCAGAGAAAGCAGCATGCCCGTCAGTGTCTTGGCCGCGAGCTGGCGTTTCATGGACATCGGTATATATTTCATGAAGTATATAGACTTGCCCTCGCGCGAAATGGATGAGCTCGTGACCGCGTTTCCGGAAGCCACAAAAGCGGACGCGCCGGTGATGATGGCGATCAGACTGAAGTCATTTATACCGGATATGGCGGTTTTAATCGCGCCCATCGATTCGTTGCCCGTGAACATCATGAACAGCAGCAGCAGCGGCCAGATGAAGTTGATCAGCACACAGTTCATGAACGCGATCGGGGAGCGCACCAGCAGCCGTATCTCCTTCTTCGTATACGACCACAGCACAGGCGCACCAGCCGTCTCTTTGGTGAGTTCCTCAACGGAAATCTCCTTGCGTTTTGCGGAAGTTTCGGTGACGCCCGCGACGCCCTTGAAGTACAGAAGCTGCCCCAGCAGTAAAAATACCGCAACCGCCGCAGCGCAGCACAGCAGGTACAGCAGCAGGTTGAGCAAACCAGCCCACGCATCGCTATACATCAGCGCATTCCCGGCGAAAACGGTGCCCGGAAACATATTGCTCACAATCGGCGTAAGCGAAGCGACGGCTGTCGGATTTTCCACCATGCCCTGGATGTTGGTTTGCAGGAACACGTTGAAACCGACCGCGATAACCATCGCGAGTATGCCGCTGACGAAATTGAACGTCTGCTTATTCTTCGCAAAGCGTGTAAAACGCATTACCAGCATGACGATTACCGCAGCGATGCACAGTGCGATGATGGGAGCTGTGAGCGCCAGCACTGCGGCATACAGTATAAACAGCGGCCCGGCGGCTGCCTTAATTACATACGTGACGAGTACAGGCACGAGTATGAAGGACTCGAATATGTACTCATACACGACAAGCGTTATAAACTTCGCGCCAAGTATCTGCCATGGCTTCAGCGGCAAATATAATAGCTGCTGGATATCATCCGCATGGTACATTACCGAAACGACATAGAAGATGCCGAACAGGAATATCACCGCGCTCGTCGCGCCAAACGCCAGCGGCAGCAGCGCCTCGGCTTGCCCCAGCGCAAACAGCGCGTCGTACATTCCCAATGTCACGGCCCCTATGGAAAAAGCAAAGCTTATAAACGCGAAGCCCAGCAACACGGGCACGAGCCACTTGCCGCGTTTTCCTTTCGCGCCGCTATTGAACAAACCGCCGGATTTGAGCAGCGTCGCAGCCAGCTTAAAAGTATTACGCATTTTCAGTCATCTCCAAGAACATCTGCTCGAGCGAACTGTCGCCGCTGTGCATGCCGTCCATGCCGCCCGCGTAGCGTATTTTACCGCTGCTGATCACAGCCACCTTGTCGCAGAGCTTCTCCGCGACCTCGAGCACATGCGTCGAGAAGAACACCGTGTTGCCTTTTTCAGCGTGCTCGCGCATCATGGCCTTCAGCTCGAACGCGGATTTGGGGTCGAGCCCTGTCATGGGTTCGTCGAGTATCCACACCTTGGGCATGTGAACCAGCGCGCCCATGAGCACGATCTTTTGCCGCATACCATGCGAATAACTCTGTATCCTGTCGCCCAGCGCATTTGCCATCTCGAACCGCTGCGTGAGGGTTTCAATCCTTTCGCTCCGCTCACGGCCCACGTCGTAGATGTCCGCCATGAACGACAGGTATTCGATGCCCTTTAAGCGCAGGAATACGTTGGGGTCATCCGGCACGAAACCGATAAGCTTCTTGACCGCGAGCGGTTCTTTCTCCGCGTCGATGCCATCCACGAGTATTTCGCCCGCGTCCGCTTTTAAAATGCCCGTGATGAGCTTGATCGCTGTGGTTTTACCCGCCCCGTTGGGGCCTAAAAAGCCGTATATGCAGCCAGAATCGATGCTGAGGCTCACGCCGTCCAGTGCCTTTACCTTTCCGCCGTAAGTTTTGGTAACATTCTTGAGTTCAATCATCTAATCGCCCTCCCGCAGATGCAAAGCTTGTTTTTTAGTATACCATTTATTTGGTACAAGGTAAATGGCCTGTGCATTTATGCACAACTTTTTATATGGCAAATGATGTTGGTATCATGTATAATCAAATAATTATAATATATTATTTTTATCCATAAACAGCGTTTTTTTGGGAGATTTATATTAATGAATTTATTTAAAAGGAAAAAAGTTGGTTGTCTTATTATTGTAGTAATCGCCTTGGCATTAGCTGTTTTTACGGAAAGGTGTTATACATCGCCGCAATTTATTAAAGAAGTCTATTACGAACTGCGGGGCGGAAGCCAGCAATTATTATTTAGTGATCTTTCTGTTCAGGGTTACCTCACAAGCGGCAATCAGTTGACAACATCTTCAGAACAGGCTAACTATTTGTTGATTGAAAATACAAACCGCAGAGTTGGCACGGTGACTGTGCATTTTTCAGAGCCGTTGCGGCAGTCATTAACCGCTTCACTGTATTATACAAGAGATGGTTGTGACTTTAACGAAAGCATGAGGATACAGGTACAAGCGCAGCAGGGAGATACCATGTTCGTATTTCATGTAATTGCACCAGCGCAGAAGATTCGTCTAGATATAGGCGAAGATACTGGAAACAGTTTTTCTATTGACCGGGTTAACGTGAACGAACCATTGCGTGCCATCAGCGAAACACTTAAAGACGCTATTGAGCCGATTTCTATTAGCCGAAGCTTCATATTCATGCTATTGTTTCTGTTTATCGGGTTTCATTTTATATTCAACGTGAGAAAGATGTATGAGGTGATATATCGTTACCGATATATTGTAGCATTCGGGCTTATACTTTTTGTTGGAGTTCTGCAATTACACGGTTCATCAATTGGTATGTATGACGTTTACATACAACCCGGATTGGGTTCAGAATTAGTTAAACCTGTCTTTGGACAAGCTCAGGCAATCAGGAGTGACGAATGGGTGGTGTCGACCCCCTGGAAGCTGGCTTCAGCAATGGGAGACCATCCGTTTGCGAAATATAATGAAATCATGCGCGCAACCACCACCGTTAATCTGGGCACAAGCGGCCTGTATTGCAGCTATGCATCTTTGGCAAATCCGTTTTCGTTTATTATTTATATATTCGGGATGAAAGGATTCGGCGCATATTGGTATAGCTATTTGATTGCATGCTTTATGGTATCGTTTGAGTTTTGCTTAATATTGTGCAGGAGAAGAAGACTATTTGCACTATCGGGCGCTTTCCTGATCACATTCTCAGCATACTTCCAATGGTGGAGTTATGTCATGTGGATCATATATGGACAAGCAGTACTAGTATTATGTTATTACTTCTTCAATACAGAACAACTTTGGAAAAAGGTATTACTGGCGCTGGGGATCGGGATCAGCGGAGCAGCCTTTGTTTGCACATTTTATCCCGCTTGGCTCGTTCCGGCCGGGTATTTATTCATATGTATTTTCATATGGATGCTTGTTCGCAATTATCAGATAATCAAAACGCTGAAATGGAAGGATTGGGGGATCTTCGCACTCGGCGTTATATTTGGCGTATCGGTCATTTTGGCTTACGTGAAAGCGGATCAGGAGTACTTGGAGGCGGTTGCCAATACGGTATATCCGGGCGCCCGATCGAGTCATGGCGGTATGGCTCTGCAATATATATTCAACTATTTTAAAACACCGCTCTATCCGTACATCAATGCGATCAACCCATGCGAAACAGGCACGTTTATTTCGTTGTATCCCGCGGCAACCATAATGGGCATATATGTATGGTTTAAAAGCAAGAAAAAGGATCTGTTGCTCACATTGCTTCTCATTTACTCTCTATTTTTAACGGTATACGTAACAACGGGTATTCCGGAATTTCTGGCGAAAATTACGTTTATGTCTTATTCATCCGCAGGGCGGGCACTGAACATATTGGATTTTATTCAGATATACCTGATGCTGATGGTGCTAACCCGATATGATGACGTGCCTAAGATGAAGCCGGTTTTCGGAATTGTATTATCCGTATGTATCATCGGAGTAGCCGCTTGGTTCGCCAGCAATAACCAAATTGGCTATGTCCCCAACTGGTATATTTGGGTGGCGGGCGTTGTATTTGCTGCGCTCTGTTATTGCCTGTTTTGTAAAACGTCCGAATTGGTCAAGAAGATAATGTGCTTTTCGCTCATCGCAATCAGTTTGATTACCGGCGTGCTGGTTAACCCGATACAGAAAGGGTTCGACGTCATCTATTCAAAACCGCTTGCAAAAGAGATTATCGCAATTGTTAAGGAGGATCAATCCGCCAAATGGATAGGTATCGATAATCTTGTACTGCCCAGCTTTACGATTGCCTGCGGAGCACCTACGATAAATTCTGTAAACAACTATCCCAATATGGAATTATGGGCGGTGATTGATCCTGAAGGAGAATACGACGAGGTCTATAACCGATATGCGCATATGGTTATAACCTTGATAAACGGGGAGAGTTACCCTGAACTGCTTCAAACGGATGCGATACGCCTTAACTTGAACTACCGGGATATCCGTAAGTTGGGAATCGAGTATATCGCTTCTCCGAACCCCATTCAAGACAATGAGGGTGTTGCACTTGAATTGGTATACAGCGAATCGAACGGCTATATATACCATGTCGCAAACTAAGAAACAACTCGCGAAAAACATTAAAACGCGTTTTGTTATGGTTTCATCAGTATTGCGTGCTGGTTAACTTCTCCTTTTAAGGAGATGCTTACATGGGCGAATGGAAACCAGCGTACTATCCGAATATTTTTGCCGCGCCGCGCATATTCCCGATCACCTGTACGCCAAACGGGCACCTTTCCTCGCACGCGCCGCATTCGGCGCACTCAGATGCGCCGTGCGCCAGCGAAGCGTACCTGCCGCGCAGCTCCGCGGAGATATTGTTTTCATCCAGCAGCGCGAGGTCCAAAAGCCGCGTCACCGCCGCGATATCAATATCAGCCGTGCAGGGCTGGCAATGGTTGCAGTACATGCACTTTTGGCTCAGCGTCCCCTTAAGCCCCCGGAGGGCTCTGCTATAATCGCGCTCCGCTTCTGTCATATCCAGATAGCGCACCGCTTCCTCCACCTCGCCGCGCGTTTGGCAGCCGATCAGCGTGCTCACCACGGCGGGGCGCGTCAGCGCGTAATGGATGCACTGCCCTACGCTGAGCGGTGTGCCAAAGGGGCTAAAATCAGCGCTGATGAGCTTCCCCGCGCCCAAAGTCTTCATCGTCGTGATCGCAACGCCCTTGCTCTCGCAGAGCTCGTAAAGGCGCGCGCGTTTCGGGTCGATGCCGGAAAGAACGCTGCCGCTCAGCCCCTCCTCCAGCACGTCGATGATATAGACGTCGGGCGGCAGCATGTCGTAAGCGATGTTGACGCTGAACATCAGAAGATCAATGATTCCCGTATTAACCAGCTTCATCGCCGTTTCGGGATTATGCGAGCTTGCGCCGATCGCGCGTATCTTTCCTTCCTTTTTGAGCCGCCGTACATAATCAATATACCCAGTATCAAACGCCCCGCTGTAATCTTCCGGCGTGTCAATGAAAAACATCATACCAAGGTCGATATAGCCTCCGAATATGCGCAGCATCTCGGTAAAATACTTTTCGCAGGCGGTCACGTCGCGCGTGCAGTCATACTGCTCGCGGATGTCCACCGAGCCGATATGCCCTTGAATGAGCACCTCGCCGCGCCTTTTGCCAAGTGCCTTTGCGATATTTTCACGCACGGGCGTTCCGGGCATGAACACGTCGATGATGTTGACGCCGTGCTCCAAAGCCGCGCCGATCACCTCATCCACCACGCCAAAAGGCTTGTTATCAAGGTGCTCCGCCCCCAGCCCGATGACGCTTGCCGACATCCCCGTTTTCGCGATTGGCCTGTAAATCATTGCTGCCTCCTTTTAATATGTGTAATACATAAAACCCGCTTCCTTAAGAATAACAACTTTTTTTAGGTTTTGCACGGTTTTTTTAATAAAGGCAATACCGCCCGAAGGGATATAAATAGACACGCGGCGGGCGATGAAATGACGCATATTGCATATGCGTATGCGGTATATTCACTACACATATATAGCGTTTCGGAGGGGCAAGTGAAAGGGTGGATCATCTATAAGGAGTGTGAGGAGAACTTAAAGCCCGAGAGCTATGAAATCCAGCGCTTCGTCGAAGCCGCCGCGGAGCAGGGGATTGAGCTTAAAGTGCTGCGCCCCGAGCAGTTCGACCTCATCGTAACCCGGGAGGACAAGAAGAGCGTATTCGTGGATGGCGTGCCCGACATGCTGCCCGACTTCGTGCTGCCGCGCATGGGCGCGGGCACGTCATACTTCGCGCTATCGATACTGCGCCATTTGGAGAAGCTCGGCGTGCCGTGCATCAACTCGTCCGTCAGCGTTGAAACGGTGAAGGATAAGCTGTTCACGCAGCAGATACTCGCGGAAAAAAACCTGCCCGTACCTAAGACGATGCTCATGAAGTTCCCGGTGGATACCGAGCTCATCGAGCAGCAGATCGGCTTTCCCGTGGTCATCAAGGCGATATCGGGTTCTCAGGGCAAGGGCGTTTTCCTCGCCGAGAAGAAGGCGCACCTGACCGACTTGATGCAGCTCATCGAGCTGACCAATCCCCGATTCAACCTCATACTGCAGGAGTTCGTGCAAACCAGCTTCGGGCGCGATCTGCGCGTATTCGTGATCGGCGGGCGCGTGGTGGGCTGCATGGAGCGCCAGAGCGCCGACATGGGCTTCAAAGCCAATTTTTCCGCGGGCGGCAAGGTAATTCGGCGCGAGGTGACGCCCGAGATCGAGTGGATGGCGACCGAGGCCGCGCGCATATTGGGCCTCGATATCGCGGGCGTAGACCTGCTGTTTGCCGAAGACCACTTCAAGATCTGCGAGGTCAACTCCTCGCCCGGCTTTCAGGGGCTTTCGTCTTGCTGCAACGTCAACATCCCGGAGGAGGTATATCATTACATCCGCATCCGGTACGGCATGTTCAAGTGAACGGGGAGGGGTGGGCAGGGTACATTTGATATATATACCGCGATCGTTACAGCGATCGAAAATAACTACAAATACAAGTAACCTGCCTTGGCGAACCGCAGCTTGGAAAACGGGGGCTTTATCCCACGGAAAGCTATTATGTAATTTAAAAAGCTGTAGCATTGCACTGCAGCCCAAGGTTTTAAATGTTTATGGAATGATGGTTAATTGATACGGAAAAGCGTCGTCCCTCCCGCATTGATCGTATCGCTGGATGCGTTGTATGTCCATTGCGAAGAACTGCCGCTGCCGGAGATCGTTATCGAATTTCCACTGATGGAATAGTACATATCGTACGGTGAATACTTCTTGCTGTCCGCTTTGAATTCTGCGGTTGAATCACCCGCTGCACCTGCATACACCCTTCCATCCTCAAAATAAAATGCCTGCCCAACCGTCGTAAACCCACTTGAGTTTGTATCCTCTGTAGAATATGCCTTGCCGCTCAGGTAATCGTCCTGCGTTTCATTTCCGCCGTCCGAATCGCCGCTCCACTTGCTGCTTGCGCCGATATCCAAGCCCTCGCCCAATCCGTACTCGCCGATAAGCAGGGACGCCCCGACACAGATTACCAGCAGTACGGACGTCATGGCAGCCACTTGGCCCATCGACATCTTCTTTTTGCCGTCCTTGCCCACCTCGGGCGCAATTTGGGGCTCTCCGGGCAGCGGCTCGAAAAACGCTTTGGGCAGAACGTTATTCTCATCCAGTATCCCCTTATACTGAGCGGAATCAAACCCGGCTTTCTTCATCGCCTTGCTGCGGGATACGCCCCACAGCAGTGTAAAAAGCAGCAGCATGAGAGGGATTATAATACACAGCGCGCCCGGTATCTGATCGGCAACGTCGAGCCAGTCTTTGAATAATGCGTTGGCAAGTATCAGAAACAACACAATAAGCGCTGCCACAAGGGCCAGCGCCTGCAGCCACATCACGATCAGCGCTGCCGCGCCGTGCTTCTGTTGAATCTCGCGCGCAGCGCGCCCCTGACTGACCTTCCTGCTGTATGCACACTTTTCGAGCGCGGGCGTGCCGCAAATGCCGCAATGCGCATTCTGCATGGGTATGATATTGCCGCAGCGCACGCACCGCACGTATTGCGCGGCGCCGTATACGCCCTGCGGCGGTATGTACCCGGCGTTCTGCGGCGACGCTTGGTTACCCCCCGCGTCGCGCGGCGCGGGAGTTCCGCAATGCTTGCAGAATAACGCGCCCGGCGATACGGGATTCCCGCATTTTTTACAGTATGGCATCTCTTCCCCTCCCCTTTATCAGAGCATATCACAAAGCGTAAATAAAAGGAATATAGCGGTAAATAATCCGTGCAAATGAATACGCCCCGCAAAAGCGGGGCGCTAACCATCTGTTGTGTTCTTATTTTATCCGCGCACCGCTTGGATTACCGCCTGAACGGCTTCGTCTGCTGCCAGCTCGCTTGCCTGCTTCTCCTTGCGCGGCTTGTATTCCACAATGCCCTCCGCGGCGCGTCGGCCTACGTTGATGCGGTGCGGTATGCCGATCAAATCCGCGTCTTTGAACTTGACGCCCGCACGCTCGTCGCGGTCATCAATGAGCGCCTCGATACCCGCCGCTTTAAGTTTGGTGTATATATCCTCCGCAAGCGCTGTTTGCGCCTCGTTTCCGGCGGAAACCGGCACCACGATCGCGTGGTAGGGCGCGACGTTCTC
The DNA here is from genome assembly GCA_964396465.1 of uncultured Christensenellaceae bacterium. Lineage (GTDB taxonomy): Bacteria > Bacillota > Clostridia > Christensenellales > SZUA-584 > JAEWCC01. Next base: position 1,054 of record CAYNFL010000004.1, on the reverse strand, counting down.
CGGCCAGATGATACCGTCCTCATCGTGCGATTGCTCAATGATCGCCTGCATCGTGCGGTTGAGGCCGATGCCGTAGCTGCCCATGATGCAGGGCTTCTGTTTCGCGTCCTGATCGAGGTACAGGCAGTCCATCGCGACGCTGTACTTCGTACCCAGCTTGAAGATGTGCCCCACCTCAATCGCGTTTTCAATCGTGACCGCAGTACCGCACTCGGGGCATGGGTCCCCCGTCACCACCGTGCGCAGGTCGGTGACATCGCCCGCCGTAAAATCCCTGCCGTAGTTGACGTTCTTAAAATGGTAATCCGTCTCGTTTGCGCCAACCAAAAAGTTGCCCATTCCGACGATCTCGTAGTCCGCAACAATACGATCTGCTTTCAACCCGACCGGCCCCGCAAAGCCCACGCGCGCATTCGTCGCCTCGAAAACCTCCTCCGGCGAAGCGAGTTCCAAGCTGACGCATTTTAAAAAGTTTTTGAGCTTGGTTTCATTGAGTTCGCGGTCGCCGCGCACCATCGCCGCAACGATCTTGCCGTCGGCGTTGTAGAGCAGCGTCTTGGCAAATTTCTCTGCCCCGAAATTAAAGAAGCCCACGAGTTCTTCAATCGTACCCGCCTTGGGCGTATGCACCTTTTCCATCGCTTCCTGCGCGCCCGCATATGCCGCCGCCTTGGGCGTGGGCGCAAGCTCGGAGTTCGCGGAGTAACCGCACTTGCCGCACAGCGCAATCTTGTCGTCGCCGATGGGAGACTTCACCATGAACTCCTGAGAGCCCGAACCGCCCATCGCGCCATTGTCAGCATGCACTACGGTGTACTTTAACCCGCAGCGGTCAAACACCTTGCAGTAAGCGTCATGCATCTTGCGGTATGATTCGTCAAGCCCCGCCTCGTCCACGTCGAAACTGTACGCATCCTTCATCACGAACTCGCGGCTGCGGATCATGCCAAAGCGCGGGCGGCGCTCGTCGCGGTACTTGGTTTGTATCTGATAGATCGTCTTGGGCATGGACTTATACGACTGCATCTCCTGCCGCAGCAGGTACGCGAATATC
>CAYNFL010000003.1:0-22959 GCA_964396465.1 uncultured Christensenellaceae bacterium | reverse complement strand
CGTTCAAAGTGGGTCGGGCCCGGCTTTAAAGATATATGGATCGGGCTTTTCTACATGCTTTCACGGTGCGCTTATTCCAAAGCGGACGTAGTAACGTCGTTGTTCGAAAGAGCAAAAGAGACTCAAATACAATTAGGATGCCTGCCGAGTAAATGCGTGGTAGTAAAGAATGGGATTGATTATGATAAGTTTGCATCCATACCACCCAAGGCGCCGAATGGATTCATCGATATCGGAGCTATTGTCCGCATAGCGCCGATAAAGGACATAAAGACGATGATATATTCCTTTGCGGAACTCAAGCATGACTTCCCAAAGGCGCGGCTGCATATTTTAGGAGATACAGATGATAAGGGATATTATGATGAATGCGTGGCATTGATTGCGAATATTGAGGTGCGTGATATTCTGCTTGTAGGCAATACAGACGTCAAGGCATACTTGAAAAAACTTGATTTTACGATATTGACAAGCATATCCGAGGGACAACCTTTGGCCGTAATAGAATCGCTGGCGGCAGGCAGGCCCTGCGTAGCAACCGACGTAGGCAACTGCAGAGAACTGGTTGAAGGAGATAAAGAAGACATAATAGGAGCAGCGGGCATCTGTATTCCGCCAATGCACAGGGCCGCGCTGACAAATGCCATGCTTAAACTTTGTATAAATGAAAACATTCGAAATTCTATGGGTATAGCCGGAAAGCAACGAATTATGAAGCTGTATACGCATAAAAGAATGATAAAGACATATGAGAGTATATATAGAAAGGCGCAAATAAAATGGCCGGAATAGGGTTCGGACTCAAAAAGTTATTTGTTCAAAAAGGGATTTTGGAGAATATTAAAGCCTATGGATTTGCCGGTATTGTTTGTACCGGCCCGATGCTGCTTGGAATTTTATTGTTATTAGTAATGCGTTTTATTGCATCCTTAGGCGGCGCTCCCGAGGCAGCGCAAGATACGTTGGTCGCAATCATAACTCATACCTTAATTGCCTCACTCATGATTTCAAGCATTCTCTTGATGGTTGTTACACGGTTTACATCCGATATGTTATATGTGGGCAAGCCCGAGAAAATAATGCCGTCTTTCTATGGAAGTTCCGCGATATTATTGATCATCGGCAGTATTGGTTTTGGGATATTTCTGATCTTGACAAATGCGCCGCTGGCATATAAAGCTTTATGTTTCATTCTTTGTTGCGTGCTGATAGTTGTTTGGTTGCAAGTCAGCTATATTACCGCACTGAAGGACTACCGCAGATTACTGGTATGGTTTATTGTCGGAGTTGTTGTTTCAATACTTTCCGGGTTCATTTTAATCATCTTAAAAATTGATACAATTTGCGCTTTGCTTTCTGCGCTAATCATTGGATACGGAACGATAATGTCTGGCTTCTTTATAATAATGCACCGGTGTTTTCCAAAAGGACAAGGAAGCTCAATTTACTTTCTAACGTGGATTGACCGGTTTCCGTCACTGCTATTCATGGGATTATTCATGTCGATAGGAGTCTTTTCGCATTTAATAATCGCTTGGTTCGGTCCGTATGGCAGACAAGTATTTGGCCTTTTTCGTGATGCGCCGCAATATGACGTACCGGCGTTTATTGCTTTTTTATCGGTAATACCTACAACCATAGGATTTGTAACATCTTTTGAGGTTAATTTCTACCCCAAATATAAGCATTACTTTTTCCTGTATAACAATGGCGGAACGTTAAAGGACATCGAACTCTCTGAGTTGGAAATGATTCAGGTGTTAAAGAAGGAAATCTATTACCTTGCACAAAAGCAGTTCATCACGACAATGCTATTTATTATCATTGGGGGCTTTCTTTTATTGCCAAGCAGCATGGTCATGAATGAGACATCTTTAAGTATATATCGTATATTATGTATTGGCTATGGGCTATATGCGATCGCTAATTGTTTGTTTCTAGTACTTTTATATTTCAATGACAACAAGGGAGCTTTCATGACTTCTTTAATATTTATGATTACCAGTATTACAGGCACCATCGCGTTGTCCAATGTGAACAATAATTATCTGGGCTTTGGTTTTCTGCTCGGCAGTTTTTTTATGTATTTAGTCGCATGGATACGTATGAGGTATTATCTGAATTCATTGCAATATCATATACTCTGCGCTCAACCGGTAGGCGTGAAGGAGACCGGCGGCTTGTTTACAGTTATAAATAAAATAATTCGGAGGAGAGTGAGAGAAACACAGACGGGGCATATAATAAAATAGGATAAGTGATAGTTAATAGTTTATAGGATATAGAATCATAAGTTCATAAAAATAAGCATATATTGGAAAGAGAAAACAATCCGAGGGGACTGAACATCTGAGCCGCAGGGCTATGACGAAAACTTTGGACATCGGGTTGCCGGGAGGTTAAGCGATAAACCTCTGTATAGGAATCAATAGGAGGTTTTTTCCATGATGATTAAGAGGCGTTATCCAAAAATGTTGTTTTTATTAATCATAAGTGTTCTTATCATATTTCAAATGGTGTACTGTATCATTCCTGATATATCATATGCCGCAAGCGGCGCAACGTATTATGTTTCAACTGCGGGAAACGACAAAAACAATGGGACATTCGATGCTCCTTGGAAGACTATACAAAAAGCGTGTAATACTGTTGCTGCCGGCGATACGGTTTGTATAGAAGCGGGAACCTATAAGGGGAAGATTACGGTTCCGACGTCTGGAACGTCAGGCGCTTATATTACCATTCAGAACTATAAAAATGACACAGTAATTATTGACGGTTCAAGCGGAAGCGGCGATGGCGTCATAAATATTACCAATAAAAGCTATGTCAGAATCAAGGGGCTTGAAGTATGCAACAATACCAGCGGTGATCCTCCTATAGGCATATATGTGTCGGGATACGGTTCCGGAATTGAAATTCTGGACAATAAAGTCCACAATATTGCATCGCCAAGGGATGCTCACGGAATCGCCGTATATGCGACAAGCGGCACGAAATCCATCAACGGTTTAGTGATCGACGGAAATGAAGTTTATGACTGCCAATTGGGATCGTCCGAATCTGTGGTTGTAAACGGCAATGTTGACGGTTTTAGGATTACGAATAACCGCGTGCACGACAATAATAATATCGGCATAGATTGTATCGGCTTTGAAGGTACCGCGGACTCGAATGACCAAGCCAGAAACGGTATTGTTTCCGGAAATACGGTTTATAACATTACTTCAAAGGGCAATCCCGCATACGGCAATGACACTTGCGCCGACGGCTTGTATGTTGATGGCGGAACTCATATTATTATAGATCGCAACAGAGTATATAACTGCGACATAGGAATTGAAGTCGCCAGCGAACATTTGAACAAAGTTTCTGATTATATTACAGTAAGAAATAACGTTGTTTCCGGTTGTGGATTATATGGATTATATTTTGGCGGCGCCGGATCACGCAATGGGTATGCACAAAATTGTACTTTTGTGAATAACACACTTTGCAATAATGCGATAACTGTCGGGATACAAAAGGCACAGAATAATGTTCTTACAAATAATATTTTCTATGGCGGTACGCTTCGTGAAGGAACGGTTGGTACAAATGCGTTCAATCACAATATTTGGTATGGAAATTCAAACCCTGGCGGGTTGAGCGCGACGGATCAATATATTAATCCTAACTTTGTAAGCAGATCCGATTATCATTTGCAGGCTGTTTCTCCTGCGATTGATGCCGGCGATTCCGCATTAACTACGGATATAGTTGGGACGGTGGATTATGAAGGTAATACGCGAATCATGGGATTGGCCGTGGATTGCGGCGCGTATGAATATGATTCCGGCATAGTCGTCACTCCGACTCCTTCCGCGACGGGGACTGTCTTGCCGACACCCGCTCCAATACCGACCGCGACGCTGGCACCCACGCCGACACCTACGCCGAATCCGATACCCCGCGCGCCGACATATTCCGCATTGCCTGCTCCTGTCCCAATAGAAGCGATAACGATTTCCTGTAACAGCATAAAAATATCCTGGGGCGCTGTGAATGGCGCTGCGAAATACCAGCTGTATCGCGCAACCTCGGGCACGGGGGCGTATTCGCTGATAGCGACGACAGCCAATACAACCTATACCAATTCAAGGGTAGCGGTTGGAACCATGTATTACTACAAGGTTCGGGCGTACCGTTTGGCAGGAAGGGTAAAGGTTTATAGCCCCTATTCAGCGGTTGTTTCAATTCAGACCGTATTGAGAGCGCCAAATGCTGTGACAGTAACCCGGATTTTTTCCGTCAAGGTCAAGATTGCATGGGAAGCTGTATTGGGCAGTACAAATTATGAGGTATGGCGTTCGATATCGAGATCGGAGCCTTATAATCGATTGACAATAACAAGCAGCACCTATTATTTTGATACAAAAGTTATTGCCGGAACGAAATATTACTACAAGATACGGGCAAGCCGCCCGGTTTCAGGGAGGATTGTGTACAGCAATTATTCAGAAATTTCTGTGCTTCGATAACATACTGACGATTCGCAAGATTCGCCGGTATGCAAAGCGCGGGTAAATTAAACAGCAGGCCGGGCATCCGTAAAAAAGCAGATTCCGGGGCGCGGATTGTGCAATGCCGCGCCCTTTTTGTTTCAATAACCGATATAACACGCTTACGACTATGTATATATCCGAATTTATTATGAAGACAATATGTTTGCGCGGCCTGAATATCAGGCGTAATAAAAAAGATGTACAGCCTTTGCCTCAGCCCGCTCTTTTTATCGGTTAAATACCTTATTGATTATTACCTCGGCTCTTTCCTTATAGGTGTGCTGTTGTACGCTGATGACAGCATTTTGACGAACCTTTATATACGCATCAATGTTATTTTTATAATATTCCAGTATTTCAAGAGTCTCGTCAGAAGATCTGGCAATCGCTAACGCACTGCTGGCACCGAACATAGCATTTAAAGCAGTATTATAACAAGAAAGCCCGAAGCCTCCGGATCCTAAAATTTCAAAGGTACGCCTTGTTATCGTTAAATCATGATTTTGTGTGATTAGATTAATAAAAGAGCTATTGTATATATCGCAGGTTTTCTCGTAAGAAACCGTGCCTTTGAACCATTCGGCAGGCACATCAAGATTCAGAAAATTCTTAATAACCGGCTTATATTCTGTACTGCCGTAAAAATCAATTTTATAATTATTTTCGAGTAAAGATTTTAATATGACCGGAATCGCTTTGCTATACCGAAAATGCTCAGGATAATGATTCGCATACCATAACCATGCGTTTCTCACCAGGCTGATCGTATAATTTTCATTTACTGAAATTGATTTGGGATAATGAATCGTGGGGTTAAAAGCAAAATCAAGTCTCTCACACGGAATGTTTTTACTTTTTAGCTTCTCAAGCATTTCAGTACAAATCGAAAATATCATATCTGGCTTTGATAATTCAAAACCTGTCATCTGTAAATCATATTGGCCGACTCCTTCGGTATCCCAGCAAACACACCTGTATTTTGGTGATACTCTGGAACCTATATGATTTAGCATAGGATGACTAAAATACCCCATATGCGAAGAAAGAATCAATAAATCAGGATTCATCTCTCCCATTAGTAAATCAAAATTTTCTATGGAGGTCGGTGTTATGATTCGAGATTCGCAACCCGCTATATGAAATAATAAACGTATTGTTACGGGTATTGTGTGTATACTATCACAACTGCTGACATCAAAACCAAGGCGCTCACAAAAGGCTATGCGGCGATCAGCCCTTTCTTTGGTTGGCGTTACTGATATGGATGCGGTATTGCCCGTTGTCAATTTCATGAAAGAGTGATAACGCCGGGCGTGCCCGCTGAATACAATATATTATTAGCAAGGGCTTACAGCATACCATGACAATTTAAGGATGGAATATTGGATACGTTCAAAGACAAAACACTGTTGATCACAGGCGGAACGGGCTCGTTTGGCAACGCTGTGACCAAGCGTTTTATCGATACCGACATTGGAGAGATCCGCATTTTCTCGCGAGACGAAAAAAAACAGGATGACATGCGCAAGGCGTATGGTAACCCCAAGCTGAAATTTATGATCGGGGATGTCAGGGATATCGCCAGCGTGAGAAGCGCGGTTTTCGGCGTGGATTATATATTTCACGCGGCAGCCTTAAAGCAGGTGCCCAGCTGCGAATTTTTTCCCATGGAAGCGGTAAAGACCAACGTGTTTGGCGCCGAGAATGTGCTGACTGCCGCCATTGAGGCGGGTGTGAGTAAGGTGGTCTGCCTGTCCACCGACAAGGCGGTATATCCCATCAATGCGATGGGGATGTCAAAAGCGCTGATGGAGAAAACGTTCATCGCGAAATCGCGATCGAGCCGTAATACGCTGATCTGCGGTACGCGCTATGGCAATGTGATGGCTTCGCGCGGTTCGGTAATCCCGCTGTTTATCGATCAGATCAAGTCAGGACAGCCTCTTACCGTAACTAATCCGGAAATGACGCGCTTTCTGATGAATCTTGAGGAGGCGATCGACCTCGTGCTGTTTGCGTTTGAGCACGCGCATCCGGGTGATTTGATAGTAAAAAAATCCCCGGCCAGCACGATCGGCAAACTGGCGTTTGCGATTAAGGATCTTTTTAGCAGTAGCAGCGAGATCGAGGTGATCGGCGTGAGGATGGGAGAAAAGATTCACGAGACGCTGCTGACAAGGGAGGAGAGGGCGTCGGCGATCGATTCAGGGGATTTCTTCCGCGTTCCGGCGGATACCGGCGACCTCAACTACGCCAAATATTTCAGCAGCGGAAACAGGCAGATTGCCACATTACAGGAATATAACTCGAGCAACACGCATCAGCTTAACATTGAGGAGCTTAAAGCAACGCTTCTTAAGTGTGACTATGTAACGCGCGAATTGGAGGCATGGAAAGTATGAAGCTGTTGGTTACGGGATCGGAGGGGTTCATCGGTAAAAACCTGTGTGCGCACATTGAAGCGGCGGCCCTGGGGGAGGCGTTCAGATTCGATAAGGCAACCGATCCCGCGATGCTGGATATATTCTGCCGCACATGCGATTTCGTGTTTCATCTGGCGGGAATCAACAGGCCGCAAGACGAAGCGGGATTCGAAGAAAACGTGTCGTTTACGGAGCAGCTGCTGCAAAGCCTGGAGCGGCAGGGCAGGAGCGTCCCGGTGCTAATGTCGTCTTCCATTCAGGCGCGGTTGGATAATCCGTACGGGAGAAGCAAGAAGAGGGCGGAGGCGTTGGTATTCGCGTATGCCGAAAGGAACGGCGCCAAGGCATATGTTTACCGACTGCCCGGCATATTCGGAAAGTGGTGCGCGCCGAACTACAACAGCGTTGTCGCCACGTTCTGTTACAACACCGCACGCAATCTGCCGTTGCGCGTAAACGATCCGGAAGCGGAAATCGAGCTGGCTTATATCGACGATGTGCTGGCGGCCTTTACGGGAGCGCTGCATGGCATCGTGAAGCAACCGGAGGAATACTGCCTGATTCCCGTCACGTATCATGTTTCTGTGGGCCGTCTGGCGGAGATCATCAGCGCTTTTGGCAACCGCGGGGGCCTGTTTGTACCGGATATGGGCGACGCGCTGATCCGGGAGCTGTTCAGCACATATCTTTGCTATCTGCCTGAAGACGGATTGGCGCAGCCGCTGGTCGCGCATAGGGATGCGCGCGGCTTCTTTGCGGAATGCGTCAAGTCAACAGCCGGCGGTCAGTTGTCCGTTAACTCTGCGAATCCCGGCGTCAAAAAAGGCGGACACTGGCACCACACCAAGGCGGAGAAGTTTATCGTAATAAGCGGAGAAGGATTAATACGCCTGAAGAAGCTGGGTGGGGACAGGGTACTTAAGTATCCGGTATCGGCGGAGCGGCTGGAAGCGGTAATCATCCCGCCGGGCTATATCCACGAAGTGGTGAACACAGGTACGAGCGAGATGATAATGCTGATATGGTGCAGCGAGGTGTTTGATCCGCAAAGGCCGGATACGTATGCCGCCCGGCTGGATTGAATGGCGTACGCAAAGGAGCATTGATGAACAAACTGAAGGTAATGACCGTCATCGGCACACGGCCGGAGATTATCCGGCTTTCCGCGTGTATCAGGGCCTTTGACAAATATTTTGAGCATATTCTGGTACACACGGGGCAGAACTGGGCGCATTCGCTGTGCGGTGTTTTCTTCGAGGAGCTGGAACTCAGGCCGCCGGATTACAATCTGGAGTGCCCGGGGCAAACGCTGGGGGATACGATGGGTAACATCATCTCAGCCACCTATGCCGTGATGCAAAAGGAAAAGCCTGAAGCGCTGATGGTACTGGGCGACACCAACTCTACGCTCTGCGTGATACCCGCTAAACGCCTGAAGATTCCTATATTCCATATGGAAGCGGGCAACCGCTGCTTCGACCTGAACGTGCCGGAGGAGATCAACCGCCGCATTGTGGATCACGTATCGGACATCAACCTCGCTTATACCGAGCACGCCCGGCGGTATCTTTTAGCGGAGGGAATCCAAAAAGAGCACATATTTGTCACCGGATCGCCTATGCCCGAGGTGCTGGCACATCAGGCAACCGCCATAAGCCAGAGCAAAGCGCTTGAAAAGCTGGGCGTGAAGCCGGGAGGGTATCTGCTGGTATCTGCCCACAGAGAGGAAAATATCGATGATGAAGCAGCATTCTTTTCATTGATGAACGCCCTCAACAGTGTGGCCGGGACGTATGAAATGCCGGTCGTATTCTCCGTTCACCCACGCAGCTTAAGTCAGATTGTAAGCCGAGGGTTTACGTTCCACCCGTTCATCAGGCGCACGGAGCCGTTCGGTTTCGATGATTACTGCCGCCTGCAGAAGGATGCTTACTGCGTACTTTCGGACAGCGGTACGCTATCCGAGGAGAGCGCGTTGCTGGGATTCTCCGCCGTACTGCTGCGCACGTCCACGGAAAGGCCTGAAGCGCTGGACGCGGGGACGATCGTCATTGCGGGGACAGCGGAAGCCGATCTGCTGCAAGCAATCAGCCTTGCGACGGCGATGAGGAGCAACGGGGAACCTGTCGCGCCGATATCGGACTACACGGATATCAATGTTTCCGCCAAGGTTGTGAAAATCGTTCAGAGCTATACGAAGCTTATCAATCGGGATACGTGGAGAAAACAACCGGGGTTTACAGGCAAAAAAACGGTTCCCGAAACCGCTGAAGGAGAACAAAAAGAATGAAGCTGGTGCACACTTTGCTTTTGCTGTATCGCGATAATAACGCGGAAGATAGCCGGATGCTGGCAGACTGTTTAAAATCGCTGGAAAAGAGCACATACGAAACGGTCGTCGTCTATAATCAGGGGACATTGACTGAGGACAGGATAAAGGAAGAACTGGCGGCGTTTTGCCTGGATATTCATATCATCGGAGACGGTGTAAACGTGGGTACCGCAATGGGGCGGCAGAAGTGCTTTGAATATATATGGGAGCACATGCCCGATACGGAATATATCAGCGAGCTCCATCCGGATATGGTATTCGCGCCGCACTGGGAAGATCCGTTGGTAGATTATCTTTGCGGCCATGACGAGCCGATAATCTGCTGCGGAATTTTGGATAAGGATGGAAACATACCGGTTCTGAACAGAAAGCCGGAGAAGCCGGAGGGCATGGATTTGGTGAGCTTTCTTAGCAGCCTGAGGACAGGCGATGTGCTGCACGGCTTTACCAACCCCTGCGTCCATGTATCCGCCATACTGAAGGAAACGGGCGGCTACAACACGGCTTTTTTAAAAGGCCAGCAGTGTTTTGAAGACGACAGCATGCTGCTGGGGTATTATTATTACTACGGTACAAAACGGGCGTGGCCTCCCTTGGTTAACTTCAACTCTGTGGTTTTCCATGCGGTTGCCGGGCAAAGGCTGGGCATACAAGGGAATATATTAATTAACTTGAACGGGTTGATCAGGCAATACGGCGCTATGGGGATTCAGGCGCTGCACACGCTGCATGAGAGCGCTTGGCACAAACGATTCTTTGAAAGCCAGTATACACTGCTATCCAAATGAATTGAATTAAACAATAAGGCAGAGAAATCCATGAATGTATTGATAGTTGGAAACCTGTTATTTGCCACAGATATGTTATGGGGATTCCAGCAAGCCGGGTACAGCGCCAGAATCATACAGGCCGCAACCGCGGGGCAAATGGAAAAGGCATTGAATGAGGCAGACGTGGACATATTGCTGACATTAGGCGCGCCGCTTGAATTCAGCCGCGAGGTGCTGGAGTTCTTGGGAAACAGGCAAGCACCGCGCTATAAGCTTTTCCATTGGGATACCGACGGCATCTCCAGCAAGATCTATCTTTCAGTGTCGGGAGACGGCATCGAGATGGATGTAATCTACGCAGCCAAACCGGACCTCGTATTTTCGATGTGTCCTGAAATGGGCGCGTTTATACGGGAAAAGGGGTTTCCGTGCGAGATCATGTACTATGCTTACAGCCCCATTTCGCACCGCCCGCTGAAAGGCTATGAAAATGACGAGCATACCATCAGTTTGATTGGGCTTTCTTACTACAACTTCGCAAAGTTCTGTCCCAACCACTTTAGGTATCGCTCGCTTGAGATACTGCTTAAGCCGCTGCTGGAAAACGGCTATACGGTACACTTCAGGGGAGACAACGGATACAGGCCGCTGATCAAGGAGATGCTGGGCATCGATGTTCCGGAAGAATATTTTCACGGCTATCTGCTCTATGAAAAAACCTGCGCAGCCTATAACAGCAGCTTTGTCAATCTGGTTACACAGAACCATGACCGCACGATCACAAAGCGCACGTTCGAGATTCTCGGTTCGGGAGCATTCGCGCTGTCGTCCGACAACGCGGCAATTCGGGAGCTGTTTGTGCCGGGGCGCGACCTTGCGGTATCGTCATCACCGCAGCAGACGATTGAACTGGTCAGGTATTATCAGGAGCATACTGACGAATGGACAAAGGTACGGGAAAACGCCGTGCTGAGCGTTAAGAACCATACCTACAAGCAGCGCGCGGAATACATTGTGCAGAAATTTGAGGAATACTGGCCAAGCCAATAAAGACAGGCATCAATCCAAAAGAGACGTAATAATCAGTGAAGCTGCATAAGAAGCAAAGGATATTGCAATTTATAGCGTAATATAAAATATAACGTTTAATGTGATTTGAAGTATAATAAAAAATTTCATTATGATGTCAAATTTGGCCTAACAGTATCCGGCAGCATCTCTTTATAATATTATTGGAGAGATGTATGCCGATATTATTTGTAAGCGGTTTAGCATTATATATTAAAGGAGTATGCCAATGAGATGTGTGGCTGGAATCGATGTGGGAACGTCGGGAGTAAAGTGCATCCTCGTGGATGAACGTGGGCGCGTGGTATCGTCCAAAACGGAAGCGTATCCGCTTTCCAACCCGAAAGAGGGCTGGTCTGAGCAAAACCCTGCCGACTGGTGGGAGGGCACGTGCCGCGCGATGAAGGCGGCGGTGGAGAAAAGCGGCTTGAAGCTGGGCGATATCGCGGGCGTATCCTTCTCGGGACAGATGCACGGGCTCGTGGCGCTGGACGCGCAGGATCAGGTGATACGCCCCGCGATACTCTGGAACGACCAGCGCACCGGTAAGGAATGCGAGGAGATCATCGCGGCGGCGGGAGGCCTTGACGGCCTGATTTCTTATACCAACAACACGATGCTTACCGGCTACACGGGCGGCAAGATACTTTGGCTGAAGAAGAATGAGCCTGATCACTTTAAACGCATGAAGCTGTTCCTGATGCCTAAGGACTATATCCGTTTCCTGCTTACGGGCGAGAGGATGACCGAGGTTTCGGACGGTTCGGGAACGGGGCTGTTCGACGTAAAGAACCGCAAGTTCAACTTTGAGCTGATCGGCAAGCTGGGATTCGACGCGTCGGTGTTCCCCAAGGTTGTGGAATCGGACGAGGTGGCGGGATATGTGACCAAGGAAGCGGCGGCGCTGACGGGCCTGCCCGAAGGCGTGCCCGTGTATGCGGGCGGCGGCGACGCGGTGATACAGACGACGGGCATGGGTATCGTCAAAGAGGGCACCATCGGCCTCATCATCGGCACGTCGGGCATCGTATCGATGGCGCTGGACGGTTTCGGCGTCAACACGGGCGGCCTCGTACAGTTCTTCTGCAACAACGACAAGCGCAAGTGGCAGGCGTTCGGCTGCCAGCTTTCGTCGGGCGGCTCGATGGAGTGGTACAAAAATACGTTTTACAGCGGCGATAACGCGTTCCGCGAGATCGACGCCAGCGCGGAAGCTAGCGCACCCGGGTCGGGCGGCGTCGTGTTTCTGCCGTATCTCACGGGCGAGCGCTGCCCCCATGCCGACCCGTACGCGAAAGGCATGTTCTTTGGGCTTTCGGTGACCACCACCAAGGGCGACATGGCGCGCGCGGTGATGGAGGGCGTCGTGTGCGGCCTGCGGGAGATCTATGAACTGATACTGTCATCCAAGCCGGGTATGAAACCCGCCGACGTCGTATCCTCGGGCGGCGGCGCGAAGAGCCGCATATGGCGGCAGATACAGGCCGATATCATGGGGCTGCCCGTGAAGACGCTGCAGGGCGCGGCCGAGGGCGGCGCGTACGGCGCGGCGGTGGTCGCCGGGGTCGGAGCGGGGCTGTGGAAGGATATCGAGCAGGCGGCGCAGATGCTCAGCGTGGAGACCGTGACAGAGCCGATACCGGAAAACGTGGAGGCGTACAACAGTATTATCAAAACGTATTCCGGGCTGTATCAGGATGTGAAGCACCGGTTCAAAGCAGAGTAACGAAAACTTGAGCTATCAGCAGCCTTCCAAAGCGGAAGGCTGTTTTAATTGCCGTACCGGCGGCGGCATGGTATGCTAGGATTCAGGAGGGCTTGCATATGATTGAAAAAGCGATGGCCGCGCTGAAAAGCGTGGCGGAGGAACGCGGCGCTGTGGGCGTTTCGGCGGCGGCGACATTGAACGGAGAGCTGATATTTGAAGGGGCGATGGGGCTGCGCGACAAGGAACTTAGGCTTCCGGCGACGCCGGACACCGTATTTCGCCTCGCGTCCGTGACCAAGCATATTTCGGCAATCACGCTGATGACATTGGCGGACGAAGGCCGTGCCGGGCTCGATGAGGATATCGGCGGCTACCTTGGGTATGCGGTGCGCAACCCGCGCTGGCCGGATGTGCCAATTACGCTGCGGCAGCTGATGACGCACACGAGCAGCTTTACCGATGATGGTTATTACAATAAAATATTGGCGGGAGAGCTGCCCGCGTATCCGCTCCGCGAGTTATTGCAGCCGGGCGGGGCGGGGTTCAGCACGGACAACTGGCTGCCCGATAAACCCGGTGCGCGCTATTGTTACTCGAGCTTTGGCAGCGGTGTGATGGGCGCGGTAGGGGAGCGCATCAGCGGCGTTTCTTTCGCGCAGCTCGTGCGCGAGCGTGTGTTTCTGCCGCTGGGGCTTTGCGACGCAACATTGGACGCCGATACGCTGGACGGCGTGGAAACGGCGGTACCGGACGCCGCGGGCGGTATGGCGGACACGGAGTGGCTGCGCAAATCGCTTGAGAACAAGAAGAAGCTTTGCAAGCTGCCGGTGGGCGAAGCGTACAGGGCTGCGCAGGGCAACGCCTACATGCGCGCGCGGGATCTGCTTAAGGTGACGCAACTGCTCATGTATGGCGGCATATCAAACGGCGTGCGCATACTGTCGGAGAACGCGGCAAAAGAAATGTGCGAGGTGCAATTTGACAACGGGTTAATACGTTCGGGTCTGAACCTGCACCACTACGGCCATTTCGCGCCGCAATGGCTGATCGGCCATTATGGCCGCGCGTTTGGCGCGCAGGCGATTTTCATGTTCGACCCACAATTAAAGGCAGCGGCGGCGGTGCTGTGCAACGGCGCGGACATGAGCCCGGATGGGCTTGGCATACGCTTTAACACGCTGTTTTGCACGCAGGCGATGCGGGCATTGTGGGTCTCGTGCTTCCCGCAAGGTGGCTGAAGCCTTAAAAAGGACGGATATGCCTTAAACGGGCAACTGTCAGCGTGTGCTCAGCTTTTCCAGCAGCGCCTGCTGGTTTTTGACCAACTGGTCGAGTTTTTGTGCAGGTCTTCGATGATCAGCTCGGATTTGATGTTGACGTTATAATCGTTCTGGGAGCGCAGCCGGTCTTTCTCTTCCTGCCGGTTCTGGCTTATCATGATGACGGGCGCCTGTATGGCGGCGACGCACGAAAGCATCAGGTTGAGCAGTATAAACAGAAAGCCGTCGAATGGCTGAGCTGCGACAGCGTTGAACGCGATCCATAGTATCATGATCGCTATGAAAGCCAGCACAAAGCGCCAGCTCCCCACAAACTTGGCGAGCTTGCCGGACATCCGGTCGCCAAAGACAACCCCTCTTTGTGTACTGCGTTGATGTTGCTTAAAACCTTTTGCTTCACCAGCAGGTCGATGATCTCCCCCTCGTCCTCTCCGGGGAGTTTTCGCGCTTAATAATTCTACGGATTAAATTTACAATGAAATCGATAAAGGAGGCATATCCATGCAGGAAGTTTATGAATTTCTGAAGAAGTGCGGCGTGTACTATCTCGCGACGGCGGAGGGCGATCAGCCGCGCGTACGCGCGATGGGTACGGCGGACATATTCGAGGGCAGGCTGTACATACAGACAGGCAAAGTCAAGAATGTATCCAAGCAGATGCAGATAAACCCCAAGGTGGAGATCTGTGCATTCAACGGCGGCGAATGGCTGCGCGTCGCGGCAACGGCAGTGCGGGACGACAGGCTTAAGGCCAAGCAGCACATGCTGGACGCGTACCCGCAATTGCAGGGGCGGTACAAAGCCGACGACGGCAACACCGAGGTGCTGTATTTGCAGGATGCCACCGCGACGTTCAGTTCGTTCACGGCGGAGCCAAGGGTGGTGCGATTCTAAATATAAAAAAGAGCTTCCCCTTATGGGAGAAGCTCTCAAACTGCTTTGGCTATTCCAGCACGATCACTGCGACCAGTACCAACGGCTCGTCCTTTTCGTTGGTGATTGCATGCGTCGCGCCGCTGGGGCAAATGTTACAGTCGCCCTTACGGAAAGGCTTTTTTTCACCGTTGTCGCTCAGTACGCCCTCGCCCTGCAGTACATAGTACATCTCCGTTTCAGCCTTGTGCTCGTGAGCGCCAATGCCGCAGCCCTTGCTCCCTACTTGACCAAAAAGGTCACCACATTAAATCTTTAATTGTTTGAGCAATATGGCAACTTCGTTAGGTATTCTTGGTTTAACAGGCAATGAAACACCGTTAGCAGAAACCATACCTGTTCGAATCGGGGCAAGCTTTCTAACAAATCTGCTAATGCTGATCCCAGTATTAGCCTCAACATATCTTGCAATGGAAAGCGCTCCGAACACGATGGTCAAATGGGCGTCAATTGAATCACGCTTGTGATGATATATCGGTCTTGCCTTAAGATCGGACTTTGACATTCGAAATGATTTCTCTACTTGGAAAAGCTGATGGTACGCATCGATTACCTCCTGCGCAGAAATGTGCAAGTCAGTAACATACCCTTTGATGCCCGCCTTACGGCGAGCCTCCTCGACTAAGGAGGCGTTGATCTCGCGCGTATCCCCCTTTATCGTCAGAAAACGATTGCGTTTGATATCCGCCTTCTTTTCCACGATCTTTTGTGCTTTCGCAATGGCCTTCTCAATGTTCAATAAATCCAACGCGGCGCGCTTGACGCGATACTGGTAGACCACACGCCGCTTTATCCGTTTACCATCTGCAATCACAGTTATGTTCGATTCGAAGACCTGCCCATCTTCCAGAGTGGCTCCATCTTCGCAAAGATATTCTGCAATTTCGTACGGCGTTTTCGCAAGTCTTGAGCCAATAATGTAATGAAATCCGAGTCGCTCGAGCTCCGCAATATTACCTGCCGAAAGCATGGCAGCATCAGCCGTCACTGTGATATCTTTTAGACTGTGGCGGTCTTGGAAACCTTGTATCACAGGAATGATTGTCTTTACTTCGGCCCGATTTCCTTCAAAGCTTTGGATCTCCAGAGGGAAGCCTGTACGGTCTACAAGTAAGCCTACAGTGATTTGCGGCTCAAGTCTTCGTTCCTTTGAAAGACCCGGCCGACGATAATCGTCTTCTTTCTGCACCTCAAAATACAGTGTCGTCACATCGTAGAGGACGAGCCGCAACGCAGAGGGCTTTACGTGCGTAAAACAAGCTTCGCTCAAGCGTCCCCTGTAATCTTGGCTGACAGTATCGCGAAGGCAGCGATGTATGCCGGTGTTGGATGGCGTATCCAAACCTAAGTCCGCCAGCACACGAATCGTATCGAGTTTAGATGTCGGCTCAATGATACGCGTAAGAACAAGCTGCTTGAAAACATGGTCGCCTATTTTACCGAACCCCAGCTGGTCGTACACTTGGCTTAGCGTATTCCACAACAACTCCGAGTACGACTTTTCAAGATAGAGGCGAGTACCATCGCCTCCATTTTGAAATAACGTTGCAAAATCAAACGCAATCTGGTTTTCATGAATCTTCTCATGCGCCAGCGCAAGAAGCGCCTTGAGTTCCGCCTCTTTATGTGCTGTTCCAATATGCGTAAGTCCGGTAACAACGCGCCCTTGTTTGTAAATAATCTGAACCGCGATGCCTCCGCTCTTTGTTTTTTTCTTTCGAATAAAGATTGACATATACCAATCATATACCAAAAACCAATTGAACAGAAGCCCCGAGGTAACCACATTTTTTAAGTCTTCAAATCAAAAAGCGCCTATTTATCGGCACTCTAGGGGTTCAGTCTATTTTTTTTACGAAACGCGGTCAAGTCAGGTTCTAAATATAAAAAAGAGCTTCCCCTTATGGGAGAAGCTCTTAAACTGCTTTGGCTATTCCAGCACGATCACTGCGACCAGTACCAACGGCTCGTCCTTTTCGTTGGTGATTGCATGCGTCGCGCCGCTGGGGCAAATGTTACAGTCGCCCTTACGGAAAGGCTTTTTTTCACCGTTGTCGCTCAGTACGCCCTCGCCCTGCAGTACATAGTACATCTCCGTTTCAGCCTTGTGCTCGTGAGCGCCAATGCCGCAGCCCTTTTGCAATGTGATGACGGAGAAAAGCCTGCACTTTTTCGGCAGCGAACCGCCCGACGCGATATGGTGGATCGCCACGGCGCCTGGGCCGCCCTTCATCGTTTCGCGGACTTCGTTTTTCATTTCCTCATTTCTGATAACCACTGATGAAACCTCCTTACCCTTCTACGCGAATAATATTTTCAACGCTGACGACCTCCGGCAGCCGCCGGATGTCCTCAAGCGCGCGTTTCATAGAAAGCTCCTTGGCTTTGTGCGTGATGAATATGAGCGGTACGCTCTCCTCCGATTTGCCGCGCTGCATCACCGAGGAAAGGCTAACGCCGAAATTGCCGAACACGCTCGCGATTTTGGCGAGCACGCCGGGCTGGTCCAACGCGATGATGCGCAGAAAGAACGCGCACTCCCAGTTGTTCTCAAACGAGAGCTCTGAGGACACCTTCGTCTCGTTATAAAACGTGGTATAGTGGTGATGCGCCTGCCCCGCCGCATACACGATATCCGATACGACCGCGCTCGCGGTGGGCATGTCGCCCGCGCCCTTGCCGTACAGCATCAGTTCGCCCACGGGATCGCCGTTTAAGAATATCGCGTTAAACGAACCGCGCACCGAGGAGAGCGGATGCGCCACCGGAATCATCGTGGGGTGTACGCGCACTTCCACGCTCGCGTCGCGCTTCTTGCCGATCGCGAGCAGCTTGACGCGGTATCCGAGCTCTCTGCCCATCGCGATATCCTCCGGGCTGATGTTTGTAATGCCCTCGCGGTAGATGTATTCGACCGGTACGCGCGCGTGAAACGCCATCGACGAGAGTATCGAAAGCTTGTACATCGCGTCGAAGCCCTCCACGTCGTTTTTGGGGTTTGCTTCCGCAAAGCCCTGCTGCTGCGCTTCTTTCAGAGCTTCGTTAAAGCTTAAGCCCTCTTCCTCCATGCGTGTTAATATGTAGTTCGTCGTGCCGTTGATGATGCCCATCACGGAGGTGAGTTCGTTGGCTTGCAAGCTGTCCCATATCGTGCGCAGTATCGGTATGCCGCCGCCCACACTCGCTTCAAAGTAAAGCCCCGCGCCGCTTTTCGCGGCGGCCGCGTTAAGCTCCGGCCAGTGCTGCGCGAGCAGTTCTTTATTGGCTGTGACCACGGTCTTGCCCGCGCCCAGCGCCGCGAGTATGAACTCCTTGGCGGGGGAAACGCCGCCCATGAGTTCCACCACGATATCGATCTCTTTATTCTCCGCAATATCGCGGTAAAAATCCTTCGCTTTAAGGTCCTCGGGTACATCGACGGTATACTGAAGCGCGAGCACCTTTTTGAGGCGGAGCGTTACCCCCTCCTTGTGCTCAATGCTGTTTTTTTGCTGCGCGATCGTTTTGTATACGCCCGAGCCGACCGTACCCATCCCCAGCAGCGCGATGCGGATTTCCTTCATATGGTTGACCTCAATTCGTCTTTTTAGCGTTTCTGCGATACAGTATGTTAAGGCCGGTCATGGTGAGCAGGGCGTTGACCAATTCGATCTCGCCCGACTCTTTTGATATGAGCTTGGCCATACCCCCCGTGGCAACCACCTTGGGGCTGCCGCTCATCTCCTGCTTCATGCGCCGGATGATATAATCTACCTGGCCCACATAGCCCAATATGATACCCGCCTGCATGCCTGCCACGGTATTCTTCGCGATCGCCGTTTCGGGGCACAGCAGTTCCACGCGCGGCAACCGCGCCGCGCTGCTCGTCAGCGCCTCGGCGGATATTTTAAGGCCGGGGCATATGGAACCGCCCAAAAAATCGCCGCTTTCGCTGATCGCGCCAAACGTGGTAGCCGTGCCGAAATCGACGACGATGCAAGGGCCGCCGTAAAGCGCGTATGCCGCGATCGCGCTCACGATGCGGTCCGCGCCGAGCTCGCGCGGGTTGTCGTAGAGTATGTTGAGCCCCGTCTTGATACCCGGCCCCACGATCATCGCCTTCTTTTCAAAGTAGATGGCGCACATATGCTGCAGCGTGAAATTGATCGACGGAATCACGGACGCGATGATGATGCCCTCCACCTCGTCCGCGCCGCGCTTCAGCCGGTTGAAAAACGACAGTATGCTGATGCCGTACTCGTCTGCGGTGCGCTCCGTATCCGTGGTCATGCGCCACGAACTAATGAGCTTTTCGCCCTCGAACAGGCCGCATTTGATATTGCTGTTTCCTACATCCAGTACGAATACCATTCAGTTCTCCGTATTATTATTGTTGCTGTGCTGTACCTTGCGGTGCTGTGCCAATGCGGCCGCGGTTGACCTTTGTCAGCGGTACGATTAACGCGCCAAGAACAATCACCGCCACCGCGATCTCCATCACAGCGTTGAGGCCGCCCCAAGCTACGAGAAAATCGGTATAACTGCCCCCTACCACCTCATTGCCGTGAAACGCAATATAGATGCCGGACAATACCAGCAGGGAGTGAAGCAAGGTTCCCGCGCCTGCCGCTATGGAAGCTGAAAACACAAGGCCCCTGCGCTTCCTGAGCGTCTCAAACAGCCAAGCCGCGAAAACCGGGAATATGAAACGCGGCACGACGCTGATCAGCAAGCTCCAGAAATTCCCGTTTGGCGCAAAAGGGCTGAACGCAAAGGCTACGAGCGCGTTCGGCGGCATAAATGTCCAGACGATCAGTGAGCTTATACCCAGAACCGCCCCGATAAATCCGCCCGCCTTTTTCCCCAACGTCAGCGCCGCCACCAGCGCGGGTATATGCGCGAGCGTCGCAACGATGCCGGGGCTTATGGGCAGCGAGCCAAGAAACGTGAAACAAAAAAGCAGTTCGATCGCCGTGAACAGCGACATTTGCACCCAAAACAACGTATTCTTTTTCATTATTACCTCCGTTCGGGTTCCTTTAAAAACAAGGATATCCGACTTTGAAATATTTAGCCTTCATGTGAAATGCGTGGCGCTGCGCAGCCGCATGCGCCCGCATAATGAAGAACTATGAAATGTATTATAGCAACAACCGCGCGGGTGCGCAACTAAAGTTGCGCGGGTTGGGATTGGGAAGAGGGTACGTTTGCACTGTGGGCCGCTTTATATGAAAAAACGGCAGCGGCAGCGATCACGGGAACGAGCAGCGCGGCACAAAGCGCAAAAGCTACGCTCAGGTTCGCTGTGTCTCCCACCGCGCCAACCACGGGCGGCGCGATAAATGCGGCGCTGTTGTCGCCAAAGAATATGAGCGCGGCGGCGGCGGAAGTATCGTCCGGCACGAGGTTGCACGCCTTTACCATGAGGCCGGGGAAGTTGGCGGAAAGCCCGAAGCCGGGCAGCAGCGCGAGCAGCCCCATTGCGGTGATGTCGCGCGTCAGCAGCATCGCGGCGATGCCCAAAACCGCAAGCGCGTTGTATGCCAAAAGGATACGGTACGTACCGAAGCGTCGCGCGATATACACATATACCAGACGCCCGAGCAAAGCGCCCGTATACAGCATGCATACCGCAAACGCGCCTGAGTCCGCGGCTTTGGTGACGTCCGTGACATAACTTGAAAGGAAGTAGATGAAGGCGACCTGCACGAACATGCCGAGGAAGCCGAGTATCATAACAGCTGGCACGCCACGCACCTTGAACAGCCGCACCATCTTGCCCACCGTGCCAAATCCCTGCGGGTTAATCAGCCACGGCTGGCGCATCGGGCTGCGCAGGCCGAGCGCAAACACCGCGAACGAAGCGAGCGCGAACGCGCCCAGTGCCAAGAACACGGTGGCGTAATCGTTGCCGAGCAGCAGCGCGAAATACGGCGCGACGGCCCCGACGCCCGAAAACAACGCCTGCAGCAGCCCGATGTTGCGGCTTTTTAAACCGGGCGCAAGGTCGGCCATCACCGCGTTGGAGAGCGTATCGATGGTATTGAGAAACACCCCAGAGAAAAAGAACAGCGCGCACAGCACAAACATTGACGGCGTGATGGCAAGCCCCGCAAGGCAAAAGCTCAGCGCGAGCAGCGAGGCTGCCATCACACGCGGCTTGTTGAGCGCCGAATATACGGAAAAGCACAGCAGCAGCGAGACGATAAAACCCGCCGACTGCATCGTCAAAAACAGCCCCGCTTCCGCGAGCGTCAGCGAAAACCGCACGCGCATCACGGGGGTCAAATAGCCCAGCACCGCGTAATAGATCGCCACGGCGATGACGGACGGATATACGAAAATGGGACGGCTGCTCTGTTTCAATGGTTTTTCTCCTTTGCGCAAACGCGAGTATTATAGCACGCGGGCAGGGCAGCGTATACAGGAAAACGTATAATAAAAGTAAAATGAGTATCGGTTCCGCTCCCTGGTATGACACCGAGGCTTTTCGTAACATATGGCGGGTGAAGCATTACCGACATTGTTTTTGGAAATACGTTATAAAGATGTTGTAAACCGCAGACGGAAACATGCCTTACGATTGGGCCGCCCCTGAGGAAGGCAATCATAAAGACGGGGAACGCAACGTAATAGCCGCTGGCAAACGAAGTTTGACAGCGGGGGCAGGCGAAAGTATTTTCGCCCGCCCCTTTTCAGCCTTAGCGCATCGTGCTAAAATAATGAAAAAAGAAGGGGCATTTTATTTGGACGATCTGTTTGAAAAACAGGCCAACGCCGCCGCGCCTTTGGCCGACCGCATGCGCGCACGCACGCTGGACGAATTCTTCGGCCAGTCCCACATCGTGGGGGGCGGGCGGCTGCTGCGCCGCGCAATCGAGACGGACAGCCTGACCTCCTCGATATTCTTCGGCCCGCCCGGCTCCGGCAAAACCACACTCGCCTATATCATCGCGTCCACGACGGGCGCGGCGTTTGAAAAGCTCAACGCGGTCACGAGCGGCGTCAAGGACGTGCGCGTGATCATCGACGCAGCGGCGGAAAGGCTGCGGCTGCACGGCAGACCCACCTATTTGCTTTTGGATGAATGCCACCGTTGGAGCAAAACGCAATCCGACAGCATATTGCCCGCGCTCGAAAAGGGCGTGATACGCTTCATCGGCTCTACCACGGAAAACCCGATGGTTTCCATGACGAGCGCCATCGTGAGCCGCTGCCGGCTATTCCAGTTCTTCGCGCTGACCAAGGACGACGTGAAGGGCATCATGCAGCTCGCGCTCTCCGATAAGGAGCGCGGCTACGGCTTGCTGAATATCGACCTTGCGCCCGAGGCGATGGAGCACATATCGGACGTCGCCAACGGCGACGCGCGCTGCGCGCTCAATGCCCTTGAGCTTGCGGTATTAACCACGCCGCCGAACGCGGAAGGCGTGATCGTGATCGACCTGCCCATCGCGGAGGAATCGATACAGCGGCGCGCGGTGCGCTGCGACGACGAGGAATACTACAACATGCTGTCCGCTTTCTGCAAATCGCTGCGCGGCAGCGACGCGGACGCGGCGCTGTTCTGGTTCGCGCGGCTGATTTACGCGGGCACGGACCCGCGCGTGATCGTGCGGCGCATGATTGCGCACGCAAGCGAGGACGTGGGGCTTGCCAACCCCGCGGCACTCACGCAGGCCGTCGCGGCGGCGCAGGCGCTGGAGTTCAACGGCATGCCCGAGGCGCGGCTCAATATCGCGCAGGCGATCATTTTTATTTGTGAGTCGCCCAAATCCAACGCGGTCGTATGCGCGATTGACGGCGCGTTTGCCGACGCGGAGAAGGCGTATCAGGTGCCCGTGCCGCTGCACCTCAGGGACACGAGCTACCGCGGCGCGGAAACCTTGGGCAACGGCAAGGGCTATAAATACCCGCACGAA
>CAYNFL010000002.1:0-23063 GCA_964396465.1 uncultured Christensenellaceae bacterium | reverse complement strand
CTCAGCATGCTTTCATTGAACTCCGGCAGGAAGCGCCGCCATTGCGTAGCGTCAAATGCGTTTCCTTTCGGAAACCTGAACACATAAGTCGCCGCCGCGCTATCGCCGAGGCTTTCCATGATGAACGCATTTTTTTCAAACACCGGCGCGAGTATCATCACGCTTTCGCCTGTGAGTTCCCCCATCAGCCCGCGTTTGACGCCTATCGCGATATCGCCGGATATGCCGCGAAGATATTGATATTCTTCAGCGATTGCGGATGCGGCAAGTCTTTTCTCGAGCGCGCACGCAAATCCCTGCGATATCGCGCTGATTTCCGATAAAGGCTGCACCAGCCCCTCCATTAAAAACGCGGCCAACCGGTCGTCGGCAGGAGCGATTTCGCAAAGCTTTTCACGCGTCTGTCGCAGCAGCGCTGCGATTCTCGTTTTATATGCCAGCAGGAACGCATCGGTGGAATAGCCCAGCTTAGCCAGCGCAAATATCCTCCCGATACGGTCGGTGGCCGTCATGCGATACGGCTGTATATCCGTGTTCGCGATCATGCAATACGGTATTCTCACGAGGCTGTGCGTATCGGGCAGTACTACCAGCGCTGTCTCACAGATACGAAACACCGCGTTTGACGTTTCGCCTGACGGATTTGTATACGAACCTGCCGCTTCAAAATGCACCGTCTCATTCATCAGCGATTCGTTAAACAATACTTCGTTATATGCGCGTATGAATTTACGGGCGAAGTCTTCGTACAAGTGCCCAATCATGGAGAGTACAGCCTCGCTGTTAACCATGCTGATCATTATGCGGTAATCCTGCGCTCGTACTCGAAATAACGCGGTTAACCGTATTTCGCGGTAAAACCCCGGGGCATTGAGCACCAGCGAATCATCAAACAACGATGCGGAAACACGCTCCTGTTTGTCCCCACCCGATTCCCAGGTCAGCGTACATGCAATCAGCGGTTGCTTAGCTTCTTCCTCCAATCGGATCCCCCTTATTAACGGATTAGAGATATTATATCAACAACCTGTGTATGAATCAATTGCGGATTCTTTAGCAATTACCTTCGTATACATATTGCAGATTTTCGCGTGCAACCTCCGCCAGTTCAAATACACTTTTCACAGCGGTTGCCTCGTGGTCGGCCATTTGATACCGGGGAAAGAAGCGTGATATGTGCAGCGGTATATCCTTTCCGATACCCGCGAGCCACGCCGAAAGCGCGCGCATTTCCTCATGCGAATCGTTCTCCCCCGGTATGATGAGCGTGGTGACTTCCACATGACAGCGCGTTGCGGAAAGCTCAATTGCGCGTTTGACAGGCGCAAGGCTTCCGCTGATCTTTTTATAGAATTCTTCCGTAAACGCTTTGAGATCGATGTTCATCGCGTCGATAAACGGCAGCAGGCTTAAGAGCGGTTCTTCATTGATGTAGCCGTTTGTGACCAGCACAGTTTTTAGCCCGCTTTCCTTCGCGAGAGCTGCGCAGTCGCGCACGAATTCGTAACCGACGAGCGGCTCATTGTATGTAAACGCGATGCCGATATTGTGCCGAGGCCTCAGTTCCAACGCTTTTTCTGCAAGCTCTTCCGGGCGTGCATTCATTGCTTCATCGCTCGGTATTTCGCACATCGATATCTCATGGTTCTGGCAGAACGAACAGCGCAGGTTGCACCCAAAGCTGCCCACGGAAAGTATGCGGCTTCCCGGAAAGAAGCGTTTGAGCGGCTTTTTCTCTATCGGGTCGAGCGCGATTGAAGTGATGATACCATAGTTGTCGCTCACAACTTTTCCGCCGTGGTTGCTCCGCGCGCGGCAAAAGCCTGTATGCCCTTCCTCAATACGGCAGCGGTGCGGACAGATTTCGCACTGCGCTTTCATTTATGCCGCACCACCTCGAAGCGTTCCAAGCTGTATTTCTCATCCGGCGCAATGCCCGCCTTTTGCAGCGCGATTGAAACCTGCTGTTCGGGCGTATCGACGCCGTCTAGATTCGGCAGCAGCAGTCCGCTCCTGTATCCCTTCCGGACGATCACGCCATACCGCTTTACGTCCAATTCATCCAATGATGATATCGATTCCGCATCGCCCAGCACATCCACGCTGAATACAAGATCGGGAAACTCGTTTGCTGTAATCGGGTCGAAACGAGGATCGCCCGTGCCCGCACTTACCGCGTTGCGAATGATCTCATCCGCAATGCACGGCTCCGTTGCGGATATCGTACCGATGCATCCGCGCAGGCGCCCATACTTTTTTATCGATACGAACACTCCCGCGCGCTGGCTGAGCATCTCTTTTGGCAGGCCTTCCGGCCTTGCCATATGCTTGCCGTTTTTCAAGTAAGCCGCCAATGAAAACCGCGCAAGCTGCACATACGTGTCTTCGGCCTTTGTGATACTCTCCACGCATATGCGTTCTTCAAGTTCAATCTTATCCGCAAACTTTCTTTGCGCGTCCATACCCGAAGCGGTAAATGCGCATACGGCGTATCCCACGCCGAATGGCCCTTCGTAAGACATGAATTCGCTTTCAACCGCCCTGCCGTCAAACGCCCCCGCCATTTCGATAAACGAACGCAGACCGCATTCCGCGGCGGCTTCCGTAAACGCCTCATCAAAACGCAGCAGGCGCATGAAGTCACCCGCTTTGAGCGCTTCCGTAAGCTGCGCGTCAAACTCCGGGCCTTCCTTTGCAAATCCGTATGGCCCTTCTTTTACCAGCTTATGAGAGAGATCACCGCTGGCGATAATCGCTGTGCTGCGATTAAGCCTTTCCGAGGCGCGGCTTAAAAGCACGCCAAAACGGTAATGATCGAGCGCGGAAAGCCCCGATATCGATATTCGCACAATTTTATAACCGCTGTAAAAAGAATCTATAAAATAAAGCGGAATCATCGTTCCGTGGTCCAATCGGCTGTCCCTTTCACCCAGCGTTCCGGCGGGTATCCCTGCTTGCTTTGCTTCCTCGCATAGCGTGCTCACAT
Source organism: uncultured Christensenellaceae bacterium (assembly GCA_964396465.1). GTDB lineage: Bacteria > Bacillota > Clostridia > Christensenellales > SZUA-584 > JAEWCC01. The sequence goes on along the minus strand of CAYNFL010000002.1, from coordinate 20,077 downwards.
ATTCCGTATCATACTGCTTGCTGAATTTGACCTGCGGCGCGCCGAAGCGCGAAAAATCACCCCGCGCGTTTTCACCCGGAGAGATATGGATATAGTCGCCGTACATCACCGAATGCGGCGTGATCACGATGACCGTTTCAGGTTTTATTTCCGCAATACTTTGTCCGATTTGCGTATACGCATCAATGGTATGCTGTATCTTTTGCTGCTCTCCCCTTCCGACCTCGGGTATGATCAGCGGCGGATGCGGAACCACGTATGCATGATTGATCGGCATGGCATACTCCTTGTTTATAAATCAGTATAATTATATCATGAAACGGTAAATTCTACATCAGAGTATTACAATTTTGAATATAAAAGCAGCCCGTTTTCCGGACTGCTCTGTACCAGCATTGATGTCAATTGCCCCAATCATAATATGCGGCGCTGATAAGGTTCGCGTTCAGTTCATCGTCTTCATTGATCAGCCGCAGAAAAACGTCCACAATCTGTTTGTCAAACTGCGTGCCGGAACCCTTTTTAAGCTGCTTTATGGTTTCATCGAGCGTTAAGTGCCTGCGGTAATGCCGGTCGCTCAGCATCGCGTCGAAAGCATCCGCAACGGATATGATGCGCGCGAGCAGCTCAATCTCCTCCCCCTTGATTCCATCCGGGTATCCGGTCCCGTCCACGTGCTCATGATGATGGCGTACGATCGGCACGATATCCTGAAACATCGATACCGCGGAGAGTATCATCGCGCCTTTGATCGGATGCTGTTTGACCTCTGAAAATTCATCCTCGTTTAAGGTTTTGTTCTTCAGCAATATGTCGTCGGCGGTTCCGATCTTGCCGATATCGTGGAATATTCCCGCTATGCGCAGGTTTTCCAGCTCGTATGAGGAAAACTTCATCTGCTGGCCGATTCTCATGCTGTAATACGCCACGCGGTCGGAATGGCCGCGCGTGTACTCATCTTTCGCGTCCACAGTAAGCCGCAGCACTTCGATCGTATCCATATACCGAACTTTAAGCTGTGCATAAGTATTATTGAGCTCTTCGTTTTTCGTATTGACCAGCGAATGCAAAAACGCGTTATTGATGGATGAGGCTGCCTGCTGTGCATATATTTGCAAAAGGTTAATGTCTTCATCCGTATCGATGCTGCCGACATATATCGCGCCGATGGCAACGCCCGGTTCGCCGCCCAGCGGGATAATCACGCCCTTGGGATGCCTGACAACCGTCATCCCGGTACGCGCCCGCCCGATGGCCTCCATGAGCTCATGGCCAAGCAATTCCGGAAATTCCTCGATATCCACATTATATATCCCAATGCCTTTGAATATACTTTTGTTTTTACCATCTGCCGTATTCTCGTTTGCCGGGATATCATCAACGAGTATGAACGCATCCGAACTGTCAAACATGGGCAGCAGTTGTACGAGTATTTCCTCCAATATGCTGCCGATAGGCTGGAGCTGGTATATTTTAGGCACAGAGCCCAATATGCTTTGCAGGCCGTCTCGGAATTTTCGTATCGTCCGCATCTGCGATATCGCTTTAATGCCCGATTCGATGAGCAACTGGAGCTGATCCAAACGGTCACTCTTTTCGCAGTAGGCCTGAATATCGAGCGATTTGATCGTGCTGATCGGCGGCGCTAAATCCTTGTGGCCGGTTAGAAGCAAAATATATAGTTCATTGTTTGTCTGCCTGATCCGCTCTACCACCGTCTCGCCGTGAATCGGCTGCATGTAGTAATCGAGTATCAGCAGGTCGTAATGGCTGTTTTTGAGCTCCTCAAGCCCTTCCAAAGGGTTGGTAAAGCCTTTGCAAGCATATCCGTTTCGTGCAAGCAGCGCCGTGATACTGTCGAGTATACCTTCCTCGTCGTCGATGATCATAATTTTGTATTCATCTGACAACGCGTTCATGCGGTTTTTACGCATTCTGAACCTCCTCAGACTGCTCGTCGTACATCGGCAATTGAATAAAGAACTTTGTCCCTCGCCCGGTGCTCGACTCAAACCACATGTTTCCCCTGAACATCCCCTTGACCGTACTGTGGGACATATACAGCCCGAGGCCTGTCCCATGCTTACCTTTTGTTGTCACCATCTCTTTGAACAGCCGATCCTTAATTTTTTCATCAATGCCTTTGCCAAAATCACATACCGTGATTAACAGTTTATTGCCCTCACTCGTCACCTGCAATATGATTTCCCCACCGAATCTATCATATGATTGTATGGCGTTGACGATCACATTGTCAAGTATCTGCACCATGCTGTTTACATCCCCGGGTATTTTAATCACTTTATCTACGCGGATATCCTGTGTAAGATTGCAATTGTTTTTTACGATTTCATGCTGCATTAGTATTTTAACTCTTTTCAGCATTTCGTCAAGTGTGAAACACAGGTGCCGCGGATTCACAAACTGTGTGGCTTGGTCTTTAACGGTAGAAATGATGTCCGACATGTATGCGGTTTGCATCTTCATTTTACCCAGCCACTGATGCATATCTTGTGCAATCTCTGCATGATCCTCATTTGTCACATCCGGGTCTCCCATCGAACTTTCATATTCACTGGTCAGGCACTGCAACTGCTCAATACCGCCCGCGATGGACATGATGGGTGTTTTCAAGTTGTGCGCGATGCCTCCGATCAACTGCCCTAACGATGCGAGCCTTTCTCGTTCCAGCATAATCGCCTGGTTCTCTTTGATCCTTTCCATATCACGCACGTGCTGTGTGATGTTCTTAAAAAGCAGTATCACCGCGTTGCATTTACCCCGCTGGAGTATCGGCGTAATTTCCACCGTGTAATATTGCTCCACTTCGCTGAGCTCGGAAACCGCATCCTGTATGATGATGTCGTTTGCCTCCAATGCGCACCGCGCCATTTCGCAAAATTCCTGCGGCCTGATTTGTTTTTCATTAGCTTCCGACAGAACCTGGCTAAGATTATCGCCGTTTTTTATATTTTTTAAATAGTAGAAGTTTTCAGTGAAGGATCGGTTGAACCCGAGCACGTTCATATCCCTGTCCAGCACGATAAAGCTGTCCGATATCCGGTTGATCACGGTTTGCAGCGCGATCGGCGACACCTTGAACAAGTTAAACCGAAACATCGCGAACATATATACTCCCAGTGAAATCGTAAACGCGATCGGAGTGGAATAAATGTTAAACCAAAAAAATTTAATCGTATAAAAAACGTTTGTTGCCGATGGAATGATACTGCCAATCAGTATCAATACCGCCTGTGACGATAATATCCCTGTACTCTTAATTGCATAGACGCTTAAGGAAATAAAACCTATGAACAATAATAAATAGGAATATATCGCGTGAAAATAAAAATACCATCCGTATTCAGGCAAAACTTTGTCGACCGGGCTACCCTTAAAAAACCACCAGTGAAGCGGATTTGTCCAGATGACCAGTATTGTGATTAATGGTACAACATAAAACAAATAGTACCATTTCGTAAACCCTCTTCCCGATTGCGCATAGGATTTCGCGAGTATAAATACGCCGACAGGAGCGGTCGCAGCGCCAATATAGGTCAAGTTTTCCCAAAAAACCGTTTGCGCGTTCGTGTCGCTGAATATGCCTTTTAATATTACTGTAATCGACCAAATAAATACTTGAATTAAAACCGTTAAAAAGCTGAAGTGCAGTATTGTTTTACGCTTCATCGATATGATATAGGCTGCCATAATCATCAACAGGAAAACCGTGCCACAGGTGATATAAAATTGTACAGTCAGTTCCATTGCTTGCCCTCCCCTGCGATTATGCAGCCCAAGCTCGAAATGAACCTGCCCACATACTCCGAATCGATCACCGGCCACTCAAGCGACAGACACTTTATCATATCCTCGGTGATATCCGCCGTAATGCGGATCGCGGGCTCTTTCGCGTATGCTCCGCCTTCGAACATCAAGCCGGAAAGCCTCGAATAATCTCCCGAACCGCTTAGTTTTTTAATAAGCGCCATAAATTCGCGATCGGACATTATGCGGATACCGTATCCGTTTTTCTCCAGCATGCCGATCAATTCTGAAAGCATAACGATATTTTTATTAAACAGATGATAAACCGCACGATCCGACCGGCCGCTTTGGCAGATACGGATGATCATCTGCGCGCATATATCCACGGGCGTCATTTCTATTTTCCTGTCAATCGCTCCAAGCGGTGCGCAGCCAATGCTGCACAGCGATTTCAGCTGGTATGCGAACGCATTTCTTTCCGGGCGCATCTGGAACCTGCCGTCCATCGCGCAGGTCAGCAGGCCGATTCTGAACATCCTCGCGTTCAGGCCACGCTTCATATGCTGAATTACGATATCTTCGGAAAGGAATTTGCTTCGCACATATTCATTTTCCTCATAATTTTGCCCGATATAAAAATCGTCCTCCGCAAAAAGGCCCTTGCGTTTCGTATCGTCCGTATAATGCGTACCCGATACGCTCCCTGTCGAAATATGGACCATCGACGCGTTTGCTTCCATCGCAAATGACGCGACAACGTGCGTACCGTTTACATTGACCTTTTCAAATACCTCTGCGCGCCCGATATGATCGGTTAAAGCCGCGCTGTGGATTACGGTATCCACATTTTCGAGTAAATTCTGATATTCCTTTTCATTCACCCCAAAATGCGCCTCCGTAATATCGCCTTGAATCACCTTGACGCGAAACAGGTGCTGGTTACTGAATTGTGCTCCGAAATAAAAATGCAGCGCTGTCTGAAGCCTTTTACGCGCATCCGCGTAATCCTTCCCGCGCACAAGGCAATATACATCGGTACCTTCCGCCTTGAGCAGCTCCGCAAGTAGAAATGCGCCGAGATACCCGGTCGCTCCCGTCAGCAGTACGCTCTTAAGCTTTACCGGTTTGATATGAGAAAGCTCCGGGATATGCCTGTCCCACTGAGTATTATTTATATTATTGCTGCTTACCTCTTGTCCATTGATGCGCATACACAACTCGCGCAGCGTTTTGCACTCATAAAAATCCTTTGTGTTCAGCATCCAGTCGTACTGAAGCGCGGCAGCCTGCGCCTTGATGATACCCAGCGAATCACCGCCCAATTCCAGAAAGTTCGAATCCGGGCCGATTCCGTCCGCCTTTAATACGCGCGACCAGATACCCGCCATTTTATTCTCAACGTCCGTCATTTTTTCAATACGATTGCCGTACACTTTCTTATCGACTCTTTCCGGCTCGGTAAGCGCCTTGCGGTTTACCTTGCCGTTCAGCGTGGTGGGCAGCTTGTTCATCCGCACGAAGAAGGACGGTATCATATATTTAGGCAATTTTTTATTGAGGTATGCTCTTAAGGTTTCCGCGTTTATGCCGTCTGCCGCCACATAATACGCGCAGAGATATTTAAACGCGCCCTCTCCCCAATCCTTTACCACGGCGTCTTCCACGCCCCTCATTTCGCGCAGCGCCGATTCAATCTCTCCCAGTTCGATCCTGAGCCCCCGGAGTTTAATCTGATGATCGATACGCCCGCACATTTCCATATCTCCGTCTTCAAAGAAAACGCAAACGTCGCCTGTTTTGTACATCGTCTGCCCGGGCCAAAAAGGATCCGGCAGAAACGATTCATTGCTGAGATCCTCCCGTTTGATATACCCTTTGGCGACGCCAAAGCCGCTGATATACGCCTCTCCGAGTACCCCGACGGGTACGGGCCGCCTGTTTTGATCCAATATATAGAACCGTGTATTTTGTATCGGACGCCCGATGGTTACGCTTACTGCGCCGGTAAGCTCCTTGAACGATGAATAGACCGTCGTTTCTGTAGGCGCGTAGCCGTTGATGATTCTGGCGCTGCAACACTTTTTCAGCAGCTTGAGCAGCGAAACGGGTATGATTTCCCCGCCCAAAACAATCTTCTCGATATGACGCGCCATTGCATTTTGAAATTGAGTATCCTCCATCATGATGCTCATGCGCGTTGGCGTCGCTTCAATAAATTTGACATCGTACCTGTCGATCAGTTCCGCGATACGATGCGGCTGCCGCAGTTCCTCCTCGGTGCAGAGCACCACCGTGCTTCCGTTCAGCAGCGGCATGATAGCGTCGCATATGAATATGTCGAACGATACGGTAGTGATGGAAATGCTCGTCTGGGCAGCATCGTAACTGATCGGCCCCTTGACGCCCTCATAGAGGTTCAGCAGCCCGCGGCGGCGCAGCATCGTGCCTTTCGGAAGCCCCGTAGAACCGGAGGTATACATCACATAGGCGATATCATCGATATGGCCGATACTCTCCGGGTTTTCAAGCGCTCCGTACTCTTTGATTTCATCCATTCGTACGGTTTTTCCCTCAAACGGCACGTCGGTGCCGCCATCTGTCAGCATGATTTCAGCTTCACAGTTGGAAAGCATATAAGACAGGCGTTCGGCGGGATACGAAATATCGAGCGGTAGATATCCTCCCCCCGCTTTCAATACTCCAAAAATAGATGCAATCAGGTCAAACGAGCGTTTCAGCCCCAGCGCAACGATGGTGTTACGGCCGCACCCAATCTCCCGAAGCTTATATGCGATTTGATTTGCTCGGTTGTTGAGTTCTGCAAAACTCATCGCCTTTCCTTCGACGATGAGTGCGGTTTTATCTGCGCGTTTTTCTGCCTGCATTTCCAATATGGATTGTATCGAATGATCCGGCAGCGGCCTGTCCGTCTGGTTGAAGCCTTGAGTTACCTGCCAGATTTCCTGCTGTGTCATCATCTGCGCATCGCTTAATCGTATCTCCGGCGTTTCAGGCAGCATCGCCGCGAGCATGCAGAAATGCTCCGACATGCGCCTGACCGTCGATCCCTTAAACAGCCGTTTGCTGTATTCCAAAAAGCACTGCAGTCCTTCCCCGTGTTCATATACCTCCAGCGTAAGGTCGAGCTTGGCAAAACCGGGATCGAACAGCATCATTTTAATATCCGTATTCCCAAGGCTAACCTTATATTGATCCTTCGCGACGATCAGCATCGTATCAAATAGCGGGTTCCTGCTTAAATCGCGCGGCAGCCCGATGTCGGCAATCATGCGCTCCAGCGGGCAATCCTCGTTGGAAAGTGCGGCCGCGCAGCTTTTTACCACGCTGCCGAAGAAATCCGCAAAACTTTGGTCGCCGCGCGGATAATTGCGCATTGGCAGCGTGTTGACGAATACGCCCGTGATGTCGCGCAGCTCATCGCGCGTCCTCCCCGAAGCCGGGGTGCCGACGATGATGTCCTCCTGCCCGGTATATTTCATGAGCATCACGTTGTATACCGCCAGCACGGCCATAAACAGCGTGCCTCCGTGCCGCTGCGCGAAACTTCGAAGCGACGCCGTTGTTTCCTTTGGGATGCGGAACGAAATACGCGCGCCGTGGAATCGCTGCTCCGCGGGGCGCGGGCGATCCGTATGCATGTTTAAAAGGGGTAGCTCGCCCTTCAGCGTTCCCTTCCAGTATTCTCTCTGCATTTTCATGCTTTCCGATTGCATGAAATCCTGCTGCCATACGGCATAATCCTTGTATGTAAGCGCGGATTGCGCAGGCTTCACACCCTGATAGAGCTCGGATAGGTCTTTGAGCATGATTTCCAGCGAACGCTGGTCACAGACGCTGTGGTGGATGTCGATGAACAGAACGTGCCGCTGCGGCGAAATTTCGAGCAACGCGGCGCGCATCAGCGGCGCTTCGCTCATATCAAAGGGTGTAATCAAGCCCTTCAGTGTGCTTCTGACAGACTCTTTACCGCACTTCAGTAACCGCAGCTTGATCAATACGCTTTCCTTGATGCACTGCCGCAGGCTGTCACCGCTCAGTACGAATGATGTGCGCAGGGCCTCGTGCATATCTACAAGCTGTTGAAAAGATTGTTCAAGCCGCTCAACATCAAGCTTTCCGATAATCTCGAACGCGACGGGGATATTGTATGCGACGGAATTCTTTCCGGTATGCGTCACCACCCACATGCGCTGCTGCGCCGACGATACGGGGTAATCCCGCTGTTGCGGCACGCGCAGTATCGGACGGTAAGCCGACTGCTCCGCGGAATCGATCATGCCCGCCATATCGCAAAGCTGCGGAGAACGATAGACCTCCTCATGCCGGAATGCGACATGGAACTGCTGCTCGATCCGCGTCATCACATGCAATATGCTCAAGGAATCCCCGCCGAGGTCAAAAAAGCTGTCGTTTCTTCCGATGCGCGCGAGCCCGAGCTCCGCGCTCCATATTTCAGCGAGCAATTGCTCTGTCGCCGTTTCCGGCGGCTGGAAGCCCTCCTTCTGCGCTTCAAGATGCGCCATCGGGTCGGGCAGGCGGCTTCTGTCCACCTTGCCGCTATTGTTGAAAGGCAGTTTCTCCACGGTGATAAAAACCGACGGTATCATGTATGCGGGCAAATCGCGGCTGAGCTGCGCTTTGATATCTACATTCTTTGGTGGATTGCCGCACAGGTAAGCGCATAGAAAACGGCTCCCCGACGCGTCGTTGGTATAATCGGTTACGGCGCAGGATTTTACGCCGGGTACACCAAGCAGCCGGTTCTCGATCTCGCCGAGTTCGATTCTGTAACCGCGTATTTTAACCTGTTTGTCGATACGCCCCAAAAATTCGATCTCGCCCAGCGGATACCACCTTGCGAGGTCTCCCGTTCGGTACAGCCTTTCTCCGGATTCGAACGGGTTTTCAATGAACCGTTCGCGATTCATATCCGGCTTGCTGATGTAGCCCCGCGCCACGCCAGGCCCGCCGATATAAAGTTCTCCCGGTACGCCGATGGGTACGGGATTTTGGTGCACGTCCAGTATGTACGCTTTGACATCCGGCATCGGGTGCCCGATGCTGGGCGCTTTTGAATTCGTTACGTCCGCCGTCGTCGCCAGTATCGTGATCTCGGTCGGGCCGTACTGGTTCATAATGCGCGCGCGCGTTAATTGCTGCACGCGCCTGAGCAGCTTTTCGGACAGCACATCCCCGGCCATGCCGATCTCCCGAAAGTTCGCGATGCACTCGCTTCCCTGCTTATCGGAAAGCAGCATTTCCATGCGCCCCGGCGTTACGACCATCATGTTGACCTTTTCGGCCTCGATGAGCTGCGCCATGCTGCGCGGCACCGCCACTTCATGCTCCTGCGCGAATACGAAAGTCAGGCCGCTCGTGAGCGCAAGCGCATATTCCATGACGCTGACGTCGAACGATATCGAGGACGCGCCTAATAGCCTGCCGCCTGGTGAAAGATCCCACAGCTCTCCCATCGAATATACGAAATGCACGATTGAGCGATGTTCAATCTGCACGCCCTTTGGCTGCCCGGTCGAGCCGGAGGTGTATATCACATAGGCGAGGCTGTCCGGCGTGCATGCGGGCTTGCACTTTTCTGCCGGAGCGAATTGCGCGTCCGCAAATATAACATGAAGCCCGCTTTCTTTCGGGCATTTATATTCGTACCTCGGCGTAACGATGAGTATCTTCGCGCCGCTGTCGGAAAGCATGTACGCGATGCGTTCCGCAGGAAGCTCCGGGTCGATCGGCAAAAACGCGCCGCCCGCCTTGAGTATCGCCGCCACCCATACGCAGTGCTCCATGCTTCGCGCAGTCAGCAGCCCCACAATACTTTCCTTTCCCACGCCGCAGCATACAAGGTGCGCCGCAAGCGCGTCGGAGCGCTCGTCCAGTTCGCGATAGGACATCCGCCTGCCCGCGCATACGATCGCGGTCGCTTCGGGTACGCTTTCAAATGAGCGTTGCAGCAATTCGGCCAGCGTTTCTCCGGCAGGGTAGTTGCGTTTGGTGTCGTTGAAGCCATGCAATATGCGCCTGCGCTCTTCCTCCGAAAGCAGATTCAGCATATAGATCGGCTTTTTAGGATGGCTGATCATATCGCGGATGATGTTGACCATATGGCTGTGGAAATACTCGATCTCTTTGCCGTAAAAAAGCTGCGTCTGGTAATCGTAATCGAGTATGAAACGCCCGTCGTCCTCGCGGTCGTTCACGTGGATATTGAGCGCGCTTGCCTGACTGCCCGAAAAATGCCAGCGCCCTTCATATGTGAAACGCTCCGTGTTCTTGATGAATTTGCCGTACTGGTATGAAAGCGTCACGTCACAGAGCAGATCGAGGTTTTTATAGGTTTGATGTAGCTCGTGCATCAGCAAGTCATACGGGTATTTCTGATGCTTCAGCGCCGAGAACCATTGATTTGATACGATCTGCGAAAACTCCGCAAACGACAGCGCGTCCGATATTTCAATGCAGACAGGCACCGTGCTCACAAACATGCCGAACATCGCTTTTTCAGCGATCGTTGAACGGTTGGCTACGGGCGAACCGATGATAATATTCTTTTTGCCGGTTACGCGGTGGATATAAATCGACAGCGCGGACAAAAACAGCGCAAACACCGATATGTCCGTCTTTTCGCAATACTCGCGTATCTTTGCCGAAAACGCTTCGGGCAGCACAAACGCTTTGCGCTGCGCCTCCGTGCGAATATCGGCTTTTTTTATCTGTTTGATGATGGTGGGTTCGGGCGGTTTCGCAAACTGGTTCTTCCAAAACTCATGGTCATACGTAAACCGCTTCGACTTAAAGTATTCCTGTTCGCCCGCTATGTAATCAATGTAGCCCGGGCGTTCTATCGGTTTAGGCTCGTTCCCGCAGAGCAGCTGCTGATAGCATTCCATCACCTGATTGGAAAACTCGACAATGGATATCGCGTCAGATATGATGTGATGAAATTTCGCGTAAAATCCGCATTCCTCTTCGCTTACGCTTAAGAACGCGAAAAAGTAAAGCGGATTGTCAATAAGCGGCATGGGCGCTTTGGTCTGCCGGCTGTCCCATTCATAAAGCTTCTCTACGCCGGCATGCAAAAAATCCAGCACCTCCACGCGATACGGCGCAAACGGCGCGACATACTGATACGGTACGCCATCCTCCACGCCGATGCGCAGCCGTATCGAGTCATTTTCCTCAATCGTAATATTCAGGGCGCGCTCAAGCAGCGCATAATCGATCTGGCCTTTGATTTTCAGCGTTCCGGCATTGTTCCACATGCCCGTGCCCGGATGCATCTTTTCCGTATACCAGATACGTTGCTGCGGATGGGTAAGGTGATATCTTTTCATCGTTTCCGTCATGTTATGCTTTCCTTATCCCTTTTTCATCCATGCGCCTGCGGCATACCCATCCATCGCGCCGCATGCATTAGAATCAAACCCGTGTGTAATAAAACCGGCGCGGCAGCGCCGGTATTCAAGCGCTCGCATTGAGCTTTTCCAGATAATTCGTGATGTCTTTTACGCGTGAAAATTTGCGGATATCCTTTTCAGGCACGACGATATCAAACGCGACCTCAAACGCGCACACCATCTCCACCAAATCGAGTGAATTGATGGGCAGATCCGCTAAAAGCTCGGTTTCCGGCGTAATCTCAATCCCTTTGCAGTCCACATACTCTTCAATGATCGCCTTCACTTTTTCAAACATCATACCTTGCCCTCCACGCGATGCCGCATGATCGTGCGCTTCGTGGTCTTCGGAAACTCGGTATCGCGCAGTTCGAATTTCCGCACGCGTTTATACGGCGCAAGCTCTTGGTTGACGCGTTCGATCGCTTCGCTGACTGCGGCATGCAGTGCTTCCTTCCCTATAGATTTTAGCGCTTCCTGATCCGGGTATATCTGCGCTGTCACATATTCGTTGCCCGGCCCTTCCCGCACGAGCACCTCCGCGATATATTGAACTGCGGAAAGCTTTGTTTCGATCTCTTCCGGGCTGATATTTTTTCCGTTTTTAAGCACGATGAGGTTTTTGCACCGTCCCGTGACGTATAAAAAGCCGTCCTTATCGATGTAACCCAGATCACCCGTTTTATACCAGCCGTCCTCAAACGCTTCCGTTGTGGCTTGCGGATCGTCCAGATACCCGTTCATCACGTTATCGCCTTTAACAACGATCTCGCCCGACTCGCTGATCCGAATTTGATTGCAGGTAAAAGCATATCCGTCCGATCCCAGCCTCCAATATATATCGCTGTTCGTCGCGATAATAGGAGCGCATTCTGTCGTGCCGTACCCCTGCAATATCCTGATACCGAAATCCATAATACTTGTAATGAGCGAAGGATTAAGCGGCGCGCCGCCGCAAGTGATCAACCTGATACGGCCTCCGAAAAATTCCAGCACATCAGCCATCAGCTTGCGGCGGATATCGATACCTACGGCGCTGAGCATGTTGCCAATTCGGATGCCCAACCGCAGCTTTTTTTCTTTACCTTGCTTTCTCGCGGCATCCCAAATCCTTTTATGGAACGTTTCCACATAGAGCGGCACCAGCGTCATGATGGTGGGCTTAAAAAGCTTGAGACAGGCGGGCAGCGATTTGACGCTTTCACAGAAAGCGATTGTGCAGCCGCGGCTTATCGGGCCGAGTATGCCGGACATGGATTCGAAAGAATGATGAATCGGGAGCACGGACAGCAGCGTATCCTCCGGCTTGAACAATATTACCTCGGCCGCGGACATGATATTGGATATCAAATTTTTATGCGAGAGCATCACGCCCTTGCCTGTGCCCGTCGTACCCGAGGTGAACAATATTGAACATGTGCGCTCGCGGTCAATTTCGATGTCCGAATACGAGTCGGCCCCCTGCGTGATAATTTCTTTGCCGCGCAGGATCCAATCGGCAAGCGTACCATCCGCGCCGGCCCCTTCTTTAAACGAAACTGTCGTGATACCGGGAGTATTGGCTTTTATGTATGAAGCTTCTTCGTCATAAGTGTTGGAATAAACCAGCACGCATGCCTTCGCGCGTGAAACCTGCTCTAGCAGCGTCTCTTGGGGAAGCTCCTTGTCGAGCACCGTGATGGTTGCGTTGATGTTCGTCGCGGTAAGATAGGTGAGCACCCACGGGTAAGAATTTTCCCCTACGACCGCAATCCTTTTCCCCGTCAGTCCCTTCTCGATCAACGCGTACCCCAGCGCGTGCAGATCCTCTCCGAACTGCTTGTACGATACGGCGGCGTACTTGGATGGGGATATCATCGTCTGGAATGCGGTGCGGTCGGCGAAAGTTGCGCACGCGGTATCGGTCATCTCCTTCAGGTCGCGCAGTGGGCTCACGGTATACAAGGGATGGTTCCTCACAAAGCTTCCCCCCCCATCATATCGTACTTTTTATCTTTATAGTTATCCTAGCATATAAAAAACCATCTTTCAATAATAAAAGCCATATTCATATCTTAATCGATAAAAATTTAACAATTATGAATCCGGCAAGATAGCATGTTCCTTCTTTTCATTGAAAAACTTATAATTATAAAACTTTCTTTCGCTTTCGCACCTTTTAAGGAACAGCTCCATATTTTTCATCTCCGCTTCCGTCTCCTTCTGTGTTTTTTTGCCGCGGCCTAAGCGATCACAAAGCGCGAGCAGCACGATCTCATCCGGTTGGACGCTGCGCATCATGGCGGGCAGGTCGGCAAACGGCAGGTTGTTCACTACGAATAATACCTGCATATGCCACCTCACCAGCGCACACACGCGCGATATGAAAGCTTCGTCATCCGTACAGTGCACCAAAAAATCCCGGGCGAGCTTCTCGCCCTCTATGTCGTGGTCATAAGCGGTAATCTTCCCTTTTCTCATCTTCGTCGCGGGTATCTTGCCGAGGTCATGCAACAGCGCCGCCCACATGAAGCTGCGCGGCTCATTGCTCTTGTGCTTAAGCGCCGCCGCAATATCGGTCACCTGCATCGTATGCTCATATACGTCGCCTTCCGGGTGATGCCTTTTCTCCTGCGGTATCCGTTTTAATTGGGAGATCATCGAAAACGGATATTCTTCCGGAAATTTTTCGTTTCTGTAAAGGGAAGCGTAGTATTCTGACGGCTTTTCATCTCCTAAAAGATGCTCGTCAAACTCGCTGAACCAATCTATTTGTTCACGCGTCTTTTCGTTTATCATAACCTTATTATCTGCAAACGAATGAAACTGCAACATATCGTCCGCAGCATTTTAATAAGATATTCCTTAATACGCAGCGTGATCTGTTAATCGTCGTAATCGTCGAGGCTGCATTCCGCCGAACCGCAATTGGGGCATTCGACCGCGCCCGGCATCAGGTCTTCCGGATCGGGAAGATAATCCGGTTCGTAGTTCTCTACTGAAAATACATAACCGCATTCTTCACAGATATACTTGTCCATCATACGCCTCCTGATTCCCACGAATATCTCCGTCTGCCTTAATTTATATTACCATAGTATCTCTTTTTTTGCACGCATTTTCATAAAATCTCTATTTCAACCGGGCAGTGGTCCGATCCCATGACGCTGCTGTGTATTATAAAATCCTTCAGCTCCGCTGCCGCGCGACTTGAGACGCAGCCGTAGTCGATTCGCCAGCCCGCGTTCCGCGCTCGCGCGTTGAACATATATGTCCAATAGGTGTACTGATCCTTCGCTTCCGGGTACAGGTACCGGAACGCGTCCGTGAAGCCTGAATTGAGCAGTGCGGTAAACTTTTCGCGCTCCTCGCTGGTAAAACCCGCGGTATGATGATTTGAGGAAGGATTTTTAAGATCGATCTCTTGATGCGCGACGTTGAAATCGCCGCACGCGATGACGGGTTTGTTTTTATCCAGCGCGACAAGATACCGCCTGAAAGCATCATCCCATTTCATACGGTACGCCAGCCGCTTCAGCTCTTCTCCCGCGTTGGGTACGTATACGTTAACAATAATGAATTTTTCAAACTCCAGCGCGATCACGCGCCCCTCGCTGTCGTGTTCTGGTATGCCGATGCCGTATGATACGGACAGAGGCTCTTTCTTGCTGAACACCGCTGTACCGGAATACCCTTTCTTCTGCGCATCGTTCCAGTATTCCAAGTAGTTTGGAATGTCGAGCTTCAATTCGCCCTGATGCATTTTGGTCTCCTGCACGCAGAATATATCCGCGTTGGCAGCGTTAAAAAAGTCCATTAAACCCTTGGCGTAGCACGCGCGCAGCCCGTTAACGTTCCATGATACGATTTTCATACGGCCTCATCCCCCTTTTGTTTCTTTTCTACTTTAAGTTTTCAAACAGCTTCAAATATTCGCCGTATCCTTCCCTTTCCATATCGTTTATGTGTATAAACCGCAACGCGGCGGAATTGATGCAATACCGCTTACCTCCCTTTTCTTGCGGGCCGTCATCAAACACATGCCCGAGATGCGACGCATCCGAGCGCACCTCCGTACGGATCATACCATGGCTTAAGTCCTCATGATATGCAACACGCTTTGCATCCATCGGCTGCGTGAAGCTCGGCCATCCGCAGCCCGAATCAAACTTGTCGGTTGAGGAGAACAACGGCTCCCCCGTAACCACATCCACATAGATTCCCGGCGCGTGGTTATCCCAGTATTCGTTGCGAAAGGGCGGCTCCGTCGCGCTTTCCTGCGTCACGCGGAACTGCATATCGGAAAGCCGCTCCTTCAGCGGCGCTTTTTCCTCCCATACGCTCCGGATATAGGGCGCGCGCCCCGAAGCTTCTTTATACCGTTTATAATGCTCCGGATTTTTTTCATAGTAACGGCAGTGATATCCTTCCGCAGAGTAGAACGCCTCAGCGGGCAATAATTTGACGCGTACCGGCTGGCGCAGCAGCTTTTCTACACGCCGAAGCGATTCTTCCGCTTTCTGCTTTTCATCGTCGTCGTTATAGAATATCGCTGGTTCGTACTGCTGCCCGCGGTCTGCGAACTGTCCGCCGCCGTCCGATGGGTCGATCTGCCGCCAAAATACGTCCAGCAGTTCCTGATACGATACCTTGCCTGGATCATAGGTTACCTGAACGGCCTCGTAATGCCCGGTGCCTCCGCCGCATACCTGCTCATATGTTGGATCTGCAGTATGTCCGCCCGTATACCCGGGCAGCGACTCAATCACGCCCGGTATGTGCGCAAAAGGCGGCTCCATACACCAGAAGCATCCGCCTGCGAAAACTGCCTTCTTTGTCTCGCTCATATCGTCACCTTCCCCCCGCGTAGTATTCCCTTAAAACGTCGAGCACCTTCTGAAATGCTTTGGGTACTGGGATTTCATCAAACCCGTTCAGCGGTACCCATTCCATATTGTCGGCAACCGCAAAGGGCTTGTCCGCATGATACAAATAAATATCCATGTCCCAGCACTGATGCGTGAACACATGGCGCGCGCGGCCGATCATCACCCCCGCATCCAGATGCAGCGCATAGCGCTCGCACAAAAGCGATTCCGGCGTTTTCCCATCTTGATATTCTATGGCGGGCAGTCCCCACATCCCCGCTAAAAGCGCTCCTTCATCCCTGCGTTCCATTAGCAACGACGAACCGCATTCGATAGCAGCGGCAACCATTTTTATCTGCCGCGGAGGTTTCTTGTGCGTCTTTATGGGTATCTGTCCAACAATGTTTTTTTGAAATGCTACGCAACGGGACGCAACCGGACAGCCTTCGCAATCCGGCGATACCGGCTTGCAAATGAGCGCGCCGATTTCCATGAGTGCCTGCGTGAAGTCCGACGCGCGATGCGCCGGCATCATCTGCCGTACGCGGCTTGTGATATTCTTTCTCGCCGCCGGGCTTGCAATATCACCTTTAAGTCCATATATGCGCGATATCACGCGCAGTACATTGCCGTCCACCGCGGCGCAGGGCTCGTTTTGCGCGATGCTCATCACCGCCGCCGCGATGTAATCGCCCACGCCCGGCAAAGCTCGCCAGCCTTCGAGCGTATCGGGAAACACGCCGCCGTTTTCATTGATAGCTTTTGCCGCCCGCATGAGATTGCGCGCGCGTGAATAGTAACCCAGCCCCTTCCAAACGTTCAGTACATCTTCCTCTGGCGCTTTCGCCAGCGTTGCGGCATCCGGAAACCGCCGCATGAAACGCTCGTAATAACCGATTACCGTATCCACACGCGTCTGCTGCAGCATCACCTCGGACACGAGTATCGCGTAGGGGTCGCTGGTATGCCGCCACGGAAGATCCCTTTTATTCTTAATGTACCACTCAAGCAGTAATTCCGCGATGTCCATACGCACTCCTTAAAAGTATTGTATCATACGAAGTCACTTGCTAACAGAAAAGAAGCTATAAAAAAGCGCCGTAACAAGCGCGATTTCATCGTCGTTATTAAACATCAGGGCCGCTGGGTTCGGTGATATCATACAGGCTGCCGAAGCGGTATCCCATCTCCTCCCACTTTGTGAGTACCGCATCCAACACCTCCGAGTTAGTCTTGGAGGTCAGGTGCAGCAACGCGACCTCTCCGGGATGCGTGCGCGATATGATGGTATTGAAAGCGTCGTCAACAGACGGCTGGCTATCGTTGTACCAATCTTTATACGCGAAGCTCCAGAATACGGTTGTGTAGCCGCACTGCTGCGCATACAAAAGCAGCCTCTCGCTGAAATTCCCCTCGGGCGGGCGAAAGAACTTCGCAAGCTTCTTTCCCGTCTGCTCGGTATAAAGCGTTTCAAGATCGGTAAGCTCCTTTTGAAACTCGTTTATATCCGACATGGCCGCCATATTCTTATGGTTCATCGAGTGGCTGCACACCAGATGCCCTTCGTCCTCCATGCGCTTTACGATATCCGGGTTGTTTTTGATATAATGCCCCACCAGAAAGAAAGCTGCCTGCGCGCCATGCGCTTTTAGCGTATCCAGTACTTTTTCCGCGTATCCATTCTCATATCCTGCGTCAAATGTGATGTAGATCACCTTATCTTCCGGGCTTCCCATCGATATCACATCGTATTGGTCCACGAACGCAAACTCTTTATTCTGACCGGGCTGTATTCCGTCTGTGCGCGGCATATAATACCAGCCATACTGCGTACCCACCGTGTGCGCAGCCGCCTGATAAAAGCATACTTGAGATGAAAAACCAAATATGAATGACAGCGAGATCAACACGATATCGAGACAGGCTGTATAAAAAATTACCTTTTTCATCAGCGTCATAAATCTCGTTCCCTTTATTATTTATTTAATATACGGATATGTTTATCAGCGCGGCCTTATACGCGCATATGAAAAAAGCCCGGCACTGCCAGGCCTTTTCCTTACCCGTATATCGTCACAAACCTGATTGAATAGAGGTCGCACATGAGCAGATCGTCCGATTGGAACGGCTGCAATACGATGTAGCTCGCGCCAACCTCCGTCAATACGCCGATGCGGTCTACGAGCGCGCCCGAAGTGCCGATTAAAAACTCCACGCGCATATTGCAGCCTACGAAGTTTTTTAAGAATCCGGCGGTATAATACGGGCTCTGCACCGTCGAGGGCGTCTCAGCGCCGGGCGGCGGCAGCATCGTGCCGCTTGTCGTCGCAGCCTGCGTGGGCATTCCGTCCGACACGAAACCCTGTGCGCTGCGCGTTCTTATGTTTGTCATCTGCGGGCACGATTGCATCGGCTGCATTGCGCCCTGATACATCCCGTCACGCATTCCATTCCTTTGATTGGTCGTAACCACGTTCGCATTCCACTGGCAAGCCATTTACGTTTACCCCCGCTAAATTATTATGTCAGCGCATATAGTGAAGTCGGCTGAAAAAAACAGTGCTGGTTCACGCGGTTAAACTGTACACCAGTCCGGTTATACGGGAAATATGGCGGGCAGTTCTCGCTGAACGGATTCATGTACCACAGCGTTTCCACGACACCCGGATGTACGTTGCCTGCAAGCGCCCAGTCCGCCACGTCGTAGTGAATCTGTTCGGGCGGGCTGCTCCATACCGTCTGCGGATTGGGCTCCCCGCCTACAGTAGGCATGAAGCAGGTAAACTGCCCCGGCTGCTGTAATATACGCCGCAGGTCTCCCTGCCCTGTCCGCAGGTATTCGCCGTACGATACATGCACGCGGTTCATGATTGTCGAAGCGACCGCCTGCATGCCGCCAAGCCCTTCTCCCCCCGCCTCGCATTTGATCATCCTCGCAAACAGATCTCTCGTTGAAAATTCCATATATCACTCATCCTTTTTCAGCTTTGCTGGCATATTGTCATTAATAATATATTGCGATTGGATGCAAATTGATAAAACTATTTTTGCTTCTTTGCCGGTATTCGAACCTCACAGGCTTAATGCCAATATAATAGAGTACAGATTTTAATAAGGAAGTGATTTAATTGGATATTTACGTGGTGCAGCCCGGAGATTCGCTCTTTCAGATCGCTCAGCGATTTGGCGTCAGTCCTGATAAACTTTATGAACTCAACGAATTGTACGATTTGCCATACCTTGTGGCCGGCCAAACGATAGTAATACCCACGGCCGAAACGTCATATACCGTGCGACGCGGCGATTCTCTCTGGAGCATCGCGCAAAAGTTCGGTACATCCGCGGATACGATTGCACGTCTCAACGGCATTGACAACCCCGCCGCGCTGCAGATTGGCATGGTACTGCGCATACCGCTGCGCTCGCAGAATTACGGTTACATAGAGGTCAACGGCTATATCGAACCCTCCACGCCCGAGAAGGAAACCGCAACGATCAGGGAAGTTGGAAGGTACCTGACATACTTAAGCCCGTTCAGCTATCAGGCGAGGGCGGACGGCTCGCTTGTTCCGATTAACGATACCGCGATGCTATCGGAAGCGCAGCGCCATCGCATCGCGCCGCTGCTCGTTGTAACCAACTTCCAGAACGGTAATTTTGACACGCAGCTTATTGACAGCATACTAAATAATGAATCGCTGCAAGACACGCTGATCGGCAATATTACATCCGTGCTGAGATCGAAAGGATATTACGGCGTCAACATCGACTTTGAGCGTATATCGCCCGAAAACCGCCAACGATACAACGACTTTTTGCGCCGTCTCGTGGCAGCGCTGCACCCGCTGGGTTATGTCGTTTCCACCGCGCTCGCGCCCAAGCCTTCGGATGTGCAGACCGGCGCGTGGCACGGAGCGCACGATTACGCGGCGCACGGCGAGATCGTCGATTTTGTGATTATTATGACTTACGAATGGGGATGGTCGGGCGGGCCGCCATACGCCGTCGCGCCGGTAGACCTCGTGGAGG
>CAYNFL010000001.1:0-23576 GCA_964396465.1 uncultured Christensenellaceae bacterium | reverse complement strand
GCCTTGGCTGTCCGCGCCCGCCACGTTGAAATATCGCAAGGCCTTATACCGGATGCCGTAGATATCCGAAAAATCCTTCAGCATTTCTTCGATCATGAGCTTGGTGCGCCCGTATACGTTAAGCGGCTTTTTCTCGCACTCTTCCGGTATCGGTATGATCGCCGGTTCTCCGTATACCGCTGCCGTGGACGAGAATATGAACTGATTCACGCCCGCGTCCATCGCCGCCTTAAACAGGTTCAGGCTTCCGCAGACGTTGTTCTCATAATACTTATACGGCTCTTTCATCGACTCGCCCACGAGGCTGAAAGCCGAAAAGTGCATCACCGCTTCCACAGGGTGCTGCGCAAAGCAGCGCGCAAGGCTGTCCTTGTCAAGCAGATCGCCAATAAAAAGCGGCGCGCCCGTTACCGCCTGAGCGTTTCCTTTTGAAAGGTTATCAAATACGACAGGCTCATATCCGCCGCGAATAAGCTCGCGCACCGCGTGGCTGCCGATATACCCCGCTCCGCCCGATACCAATACCTTCATAAACGTCCCCTATTTCGCTATATTCATTTCTTGATAGAGCTTGTCCAGCGTATCCAGCGCGAAATCGAGCTGCGCCGGCTTATGCTCGCTCGTCAGGCAGAAGCGAAGCCGCGCCTGATGCTTGGGAACCGCCGGGTATACCGCGGGCGGCACAGACACGCCGCGCTCCAGCATACGCGTCGAAAGCTCGAATGCGTCGTGGTCTTCCCCCACCATAATGGGCACGATCGCCGTTTCCTTCGCGAGGCATGTATTAAAGCCTCGCTTGTTTGCGCCTTCCACAAAATGTTTAATATTTGCGTGCAGGTCGGCCACCTTGGGATTGCCCTCCATCATGATCTTGACCGCCTCGAGCGTCGCGGCCGCAAGCGGCGGGCTGATACCCACCGAGAACATGAACCCCGGCATCGAGTAATGCAGAAACTCAATCATTTCCGCTTTTCCCGCGATATACCCGCCGCATGTGCCGAGGCCCTTTGAAAGCGTCCCCATCTTGATATCGATATCGCCCGGCAGCAGGTCGAAGTAATCGTCCACGCCGCCGCCTTTTTCGCCGATCACGCAGCCCGAATGCGCTTCGTCCACCATCAGGAAAGCGTCGTATTTCTTTTTGAGCGCGACAAAAGCGGGGATCGGCGCGATATCGCCGTCCATGGAATACACGCCCTCCACAACGATCAGTATCTTTTCATATTTATCGCGCGCGGCGCGCAGTATATGTTCCAATCCGTCAAAGTCGTTGTGCGGAAACGCTTTGGTTGCGCTTCTTGAAAGCTGGCAGCCCTGCGTAATGGAATTGTGCGAGAGCGCATCGTATACGATCAGGTCGTGCTCGTTGCAGAAGTTGCCCACGAACGTGACGTTTGTGGAATGGCCGCCCACGAGCACCACGGCGGCGTCGGTATGCTTCCATTCCGCGATGGCTTTTTCGAGCTCGACGTAAAGCGACTTCTCCCCCGCGAGCAGACGGGAACCCGATGCCGAAGTGCCATATTCATCAATGGCTTTTTTCGCGGCTGCCATCGTTCGCGGATGGCCCGACATGCCCACGTAGTTGTACGACGCAAGGTTGATGACCTCGTGTCCGTCCACAATGGAGGTATCCCGGAGTATAGAATCATGCCGTATAAAATACGGGTCTTTGATGCCGGCGTCTGCCAGCGCGATCCTGCGCTTCGCGAAATCTTCAAACTCGCGCGACTGTTCAAACTTGGTTACTTTTCTTACTTCGTTTTTCACGTTTTCTTCCTTTACTGTTTCAATATTATGAAGCTTACGGTATAGCAATCTTGAAAGATCCTGCACGCTCGCGCATGTAAAATATTCTGTGTCAGGGATGACCACCGCATACATTTCCTCCGCTTTGGAGAACACGCCGAGACTGGATAAGCTGTCGCCGCCAAGGTCATCGACAAAGTGGTCGGTATCGCCGATGCCGGATTCCTCAATGTTCAGCACCTCGGCGAATATCTTTCTCACCTGTTCCGTAATATGCGATAGCTCGAGCTTATCATAGCTGACGCCGTTTGCCTTTTCCGCTTTTACCGCGGGTTCGTGGCGCAACACGCCGCTTTTGATATCGATCGTCTCAAACTTGCCTGTGCCGCGCTCAATCGCTTCCTTAACCTTTTGCCGCTTCACCTTGATTCCGTTGGCAAGCGGCAGCGGCTCTAACGACAAATACGCGCTTTTGACCTTTTTATAGATCGGCAGAAGGCCGTTGATGCGCGTAATCTCCGCGATCATCTCCTTCGTCTTGCCTTCGTCGCCCGTATTTTCTCCCATCGTGACGATCAGCGACGTTTCGTCGTATATCCCTTTTTTGGCGATACCCGCGACGCATATATGCTCGACATGCGGCAACTCGGAAAAGCAATCCTCGAGTTCGTCGGGATACACGTTCTCACCCGACTCGCCCACGATCACATCTTTCAAACGCCCTTCGATAAAATAGCGGCCGTCCTCTTCGCGCACGATATCGCCTGACGAAAACCATCCGCCACCCGCGGTCTCTCGCGCGATGTACACGCCGTCCACCATGCGCCCCGTATGGATCGCTTCGCCCCTGATCTGAAGCTCCCCTGTTTGGTCGCTTTCCTTCTGCCGCGCGATGCGGTATTCCATCGGCGCAAACGGCCTGCCCACTCCTGCGTCAAGGCGCTTGTCAATCTTATTGGATAATTCCACCGAGTCGATACCCGTTTCGGTCATACCAAAGCCCGAGTACAGCGGATACCCGATCGCGTTAACTACCTTGAGCGTATCGGGTTGAATATGCCCGCCGCCGCTGATCAGGAACTGTATGCTGCCGCCCACAAGTTTTTTCTGTATATCCTTGAAGAAAAGGCTGGACACCATTTTGCGCCCCGTCTCCCCGAGGCGCCGCTGCAGCCCGATGGAGATTTCGCAGGCATTCAGCAGCTTTTCATATGTCGCTTCGCCCTGCATCTTCGCCTTGCGCAATATGCCCTTGGCCACGTTGTTCCAAAGCAGCGGCACGGCGTATATGTGCGTTACCTGATGCTCCCTGCACGCAGAAAGTATCACGTCGGCGGTTTTCTTGGCAATGTACACGATGGTTTTCCCGAAGAACGCATACCACATATATACCGCGATAAAACCGAATATATGGTGAAACGGCAGAAACGCGAGCTGCTTGATCTCACCCGCGTGCATGATCTTATTGTTGTTGCGGCAAATATACTCCGCGAGCAGCACCTGATCGCAGATCGCGCGTTCGCTGTACACATACACCTTGGGCGTCGCCGTCGTGCCGGAGGTGCACAGCGCCATCGCGTCGGAAAACACCGGGGAATACGCGACGCTGGGTGCGTCAAAGCTTAAAAAATCGTCCGTCGGAATGCATATCACGCCGCCGATGGATACCGGCGTGTCCGAAACCACCGCCCGCGAACCCGCCTGCTTTAATATGTGCATCACCTGGCTGTCGTCGCAGGCCGCGTCCACCAGCACAGGGCGGTAACCCGCCATCACCACCGACCAGAAAGCCGCGGGCCAAAGCGGATTGTTGGCAACCTTCAACGCAACGAAGGTATTGCGCTCCACGCCGGACAACTGCTTGGATAGGCGGCTTGCGCCCGCCATCGAGATGCGTTCGTAATCCGAATAGCTCAGTTTTTTGATTACGGAATTTTCCTGATACTCAGTTGCCGTTCTCTCGCCATAACCGCACATGATGGAGAAAAGCGCTTTAAAAGTCCTGTCTTCCTTAAGCTCTTCGAGCTTTTTAAAAATGATATCCATGCCCAAAGTTCAGCCTCCGAATAAAATATATATGATGCCATACAAATAGTTAAATATACGAACATACTATCATAAACCAAAAGCCTGGAATATTACATTTGTGTTAAGCGTTCTTTTTTGTTTCTTCTTTCGACAAGATACTCCTCAAACCGTTGCTTTGTCAAATTGACGACGAGCTCCTGCGGAAAATTCGCCTCCTCCAAGATTTTTAGCGCGGCATCGTGTTTGCCGATACCCAATGAGGAATGCGCGTCGCTCGCAACCGCGACGCGAACACTATAGCGTTTGCATAGCGCAAGGTACAAAAGCGCGTTTCCCGCGCCGCCCTTCCTGAATTCAAACGAATGGTCGTTGGCTTCCATAAGCTTGCCCAGCCTTGCGGTCTCCCTTACGATTGCTTCATAATCCAACTGATAATTCGGATTATCGGGGTGGGAGATGACATCAACATACGGGTTATTGAGCGCGCCGATCACCGCGTCGGTATCCTTTTGCCTTCCGCCGCTGACAACGACGAACTCATGCTGTCCCGCGATCACAAAATCAAGCTTCTTCAGGTATTTTTCGCGGACATCCAAGCTTCCCTGATTGTCTTTGATATTGGCTTCGGTGCCATGGTATACGCGTACACCCTTTATTTCCGGCGGTAAATATGCGTATGTTCCGATCGTAAAATCCGGCGAAGCGCCGGGCAGCATCGGGCCGTGATCGGTCAGCACAAACCCTTTCAGCCCGGTTTCCGCCGCCGCGCTTGCGTTTTCGAGAAGCGTCGAATGCGCGTGTCCCGACAACACCGTGTGCGTATGCGTATCAATCTGCAGCTTCATCGTTGCCTCAAAAAATTTATTCAATACCCGACAGTAAAGACGCCATTTTGACTGCGCCCGCGGCGTCGGCGGAATACCCGTCCGCGCCGATGCTGTCGGCATATTCCTTCGTCACCACAGCACCGCCCACCATGATCTTGGCGCGCACGTTTCTCTCATGCGCGAGTGCGATGACGACCTCCATCTCCTTCGCGGTGGTGGTGATCAGCGCGGAGAGCGCGATGACATCGGCGTCCTGTGCTATGGCTTCATCTACAATACGCTCCGAAGGCACATCCTTGCCGAGGTCGGTTACCGCAAAGCCGTTGTTCTTCAGCAGCATCGCGACCAAATTCTTGCCGATATCGTGGATATCGCCGCGCACTGTCGCGATGACGACCTTCTTCTTCCCTGAGCCTGTTTGCTCCGGAAAGTGCTTTTCGATGTGCTCGAACGCGGCCTGCGCCGCCTCGGCACTGTATATGAGCTGCGGCAGGAAATAAACGCGCTGTTCGTAGAGGTCTCCTACCCTGCGCAGCGCGGGGATGATGCTGTCATTGATCACCTGCTGCACCGTTGCGCCCGCTGCCATCTGACGGTCGATCATCGCGGGCATCGATTTTTTCTTTCCCGTCAGTATCGCGTCGGCAACGCTTGCTGCCTCTTTCTCCTCAGGCTGCGCATCGGCATAGCGCTTTAGATATCGTTTAAAGCCGACATCGCGCCCGGTGAGCGCCTCCGCCGCGAAATAAGCGCCCATCATCTGTTCTTCCGCCGGATTCATGATCGCCGCGGACAATCCGTTTTTGATCGCCATCACAAGGTAAGCAGAGTTAATATACTTTCTTTCAGGCAAGCCGAAAGAACCGTTGGAGATGCCCAGCACGGTAAAAAATCCGTTGTCCGTACACCATTTAACCACTTTTAGCGTCTCGTTCGCGGCGCTTTGGTCAGAGGATATTGTCATTACAAGACCGTCCGCGAGCATATCCTGTTTGTCAAGCCCGATTGCTTTTACCGCTTTGAATCCTCTCTGTATCTCCTGTATACGCTCCTCCGCCGTATTGGGGATGCCGTTGTCCCCCACCGGCAGCAATATGAACATCGCGCCGTATTTTTTAACGACAGGCAGCAGCCTTTCAAGGCTCTCCTTCTTGGTGGAAACCGAGTTGACGATCGCGCGGCCCGGATAAATTCGAAGCGCCTGCTCGATGACATTGGCATTCGACGAATCGATACAAAGCGGAAGCTTCGCGCGCAGCGATACGGTTTCAATAGCGCGCTTCATCGCGGCGTTTTCATCCACCTCGGGCAGCCCGACGTTGACATCGAGTATGTGCGCGCCGCTGCCCTTCTGCTGCAGCGCCATATCGAGCACTTCGTCGTATTCTCCCGCCTTGAGCGCTTCTTTGAGCTTCGGCTTGCCCGTCGGGTTGATGCGCTCGCCGATCACGCGGAACGCGCGCCTGATATATACTTCGTCCGAAACGGAAGTGACCGCAGCGGGCAGCTGATCCTTCCAGCCCGTCGGCTTGAGTGATTTGATTTCTTCGGCGATTGCGCGGATATAATCCGGGTTTGTGCCGCAGCACCCGCCGATGAGGTTTGCGCCCGCTTCGCACAGCGGCTTGACATAATTTCTGAATTCTTCGCACGAAAGATCGAAAACCGTACGCCCGTTTTCGATATGCGGCATGCCTGCGTTGGGCTTGACGAGCAGCGGTACGGAGGCCACTGATTTCATCGCGGCAACGAGCGCCACCATCTCCTTTGGGCCGGTAGAGCAGTTGAGGCCGATCAAGTCCGCGCCCGCGCTGATCAGCGTGATGGCCGCAGCGGCGGGCGAAGTACCCGTCAGCGTGCGCCCCTGCGCGTCAAACGTCATGCTGGCCACGACGGGAAGGCTGCATGTTTCCTTTGCCGCAATTACAGCGGCGCGCGTTTCCTGTATATCGATCATCGTCTCGATCACGATAAAATCCGCGCCGCCGTCAGCAAGCGCGCGCGCCTGCTCCTTATAGATATCGACAACTTGCTCAAATTCCAGATCGCCCAAAGGCGCGATAAATGAACCGGTTGAACTTAAATCCCCGCCAACGAATGCGCGGCTGCCCGCAACTTTCGCGGTGATCGCCGCAAGCTCCGTATTGATGCGGCACGCTTCCTGTTCCAAGCCGAATTCTTTTAGTTTATAGGAGTTTGCACCCATTGTGAACGTATAGAGCGCACGAGAACCGGCGTTAATATACTGCTGTTGTATATCGCGAAGCGCGTCGGGGTTTTGAAGCGCGTAAAGCTCCGGACATATGCCGGAAGGCATGCCGTGCTGCTGCAATGCCGTGCCCGTCGCCCCGTCGAGCAGCAGTATGCGCTGTTTCAGATATTCAAGAAACGACAGCCCGTCAATCGTCTTCATCTATTCCACTCCCGCAACCGCGATTACCGATTTTTCGGGTGAAAGCAGGTACTTCTCGTTAATCACAACGCCCAATGACGGCATATCCAGCATATCGTAAAACGGCTTTTGCCACGTGATGTCCAGATCCCCGTAGCCTGCGCTGAAGCGTTTTCTTGTGAGCTTTAACCCCGTGCGCTGAAGCGATGCGTTTTTGCGTTCCACGATGACATCGAGCGCGCCATCCACAGCTTCCGAGGCATACGCGTCGTAAACGACCGCTTTTAACCCCTCTCCCCTTTTAATGGCTTCTCCGATCGCTTCCACGTACCGGTTCGGAATCGTCGCGCACATGAGGTACGCGGCGCTGCTGCTCTTCAGCATATTCGACAACAGCCTTGAAGGTACATGATATCCGCCGATTTCAACAGAATTCCCGCCCGTATGCGACAGGCTCACCGTACTTGCGCGCCCGGTTATAAAAAATGCGGATTGCGCCTGCTTGAGCAGCGCATCAATGTCCGCTTCGAGTTCCGCCGGAAGGGACGCCTTCATGGAACCCAGCCGACGCATCACAATTCTCTTTTCGGGCACAAACGGGATATAGGGGAATTCCTCCATAACCACCTCTCGGGATATCATACACCACTTGTATTCAAGTTTCAACCACTTGAAAAAAGCCCTGCAGTGTGATTAAATATACAAAACCTTAACAGGAGCATTGCGATGCCGCTTTCCGATACGCTCAAAATCCAAAACAGCATATTCTCACTCGAGTTTTTTCCGCCCAAAAAGGAACTGCCCTTGGGCTCTGTATTCGAGTCGATATCGCGGCTTTCAAAGTATAACCCCGCTTTCGTCAGCGTGACGTACGGCGCGGGCGGCGGCAACCAGAGCCGTACGATCGAAATCGCGTCCTATGTGCAAAACACGCTCCATATGGAAGCCATCGCGCACCTGACGTGCGTGGGCGCGACGCCTGCCGCCATCGGAAAAACGATGTCGGAACTGCGGGAAAAAGGCATCGGCAATGTGCTCGCGCTACGCGGGGATATCCCCGATGGCATGGATCGGGATAAAGCGTTTTTGCATTTCTCCCACGCGAGCGACCTCATCGCTGCCATCAAAAAAAGCGGCGGGTTTACCATCGCCGCCGCGGCGTATCCCGAAACACATGTCGAAGACGAAACGCGCGAGGAAAGCATCGCGTATATGCGCTTAAAAGAAGAAGCGGGCGCGAATCTCTTTATCACGCAGCTCTGCTTCGACCGCTTCGCCATATTGGATTTCTTTGAACAGGTATACAAGGCGGGCATTAAAGCCCCCGTGATTACCGGCATCATGCCGGTGCTCAATCCCAAACAGATCATCCGCATGGCGCTGCTCTCGGCCTGCTCGATACCCGCATCCTTAAGCCGTATCGTAAGCAAGTACGGCGAGGACGCGGACGCGTTTTTCAACGCGGGTATCGATTACGCCATCGGCGAGATTGATTTCTTGATGCAAAACGGCATCCATAAATTCCATCTGTATACGATGAACAAGCCGGAGGCTGCGGAACGCATACTGATTGGCAGCGGGCTTGCGCGCTAACGCGTCGCTTTATTATGCTTTTCTCTGTACATCTCCGTATCCGCGATGGAGATCAGCGACTCCACGGTTTCCCCTGCCGCAAACTTCGCCTGAACAAAACCGAAGCTGATCGTAATGCCGTCGCCGTCGCCGATGCAATACCCCGCGGCTTCGCGGCTGATTTGCGAAGCAATCTGCTCTGACTGCTGTAGCGACATGCCAGGCATGATCAGCACGAACTCGTCTCCGCCAAGCCGGCATACCGTACCCGGATCGGTCACGTATTTTTTAATTACGGCGGCAGCCGACTGTATCAGTGCGTCCCCCGCGCCGTGCCCCCATGTATCGTTGATATGCTTTAAACCGTCGATGTCCGCAAAGCAGACCGTCAGCGGCTTTTTTTGTTCCCTGCACTGCGCATAGATGCTGCTTAGGTATTCCAGCCCGGCGCGCCGGTTGAAAAGCCCTGTCAGCGCGTCGGTGCGCGCCATCGCGTCGAGCTTTTTCTGCGCTTTAACGTAGGCAGTGTTGTCGATGATGATGGTCGATATAATGCCCTGCCCGCGGCTTCCGCAGCGTGTGTGCGTCACGTCGAAATACCGTCCCCGCCCGTCAGAAACTGCCTCTCTTGAAACGCGGCCTCTTATGTCGTTTCCGATTTTATCGCTGATAGTAAGTGCGCGTTCCCGGCCGAACATATTGCGGTACGCGGTATTACTGAAAAGTATAGCGCGCGTTTGCCGGTTCCAAACCGCGAATCCCTGCTCCAGCGCGTTTATGCCATATTGCAGCACGCGGCGCGGCGTATCGGGGGTATCGGCGGCAAGCAATCCGTACAACTCCGCAAACCGATGCAGTTTCTCTTTACGCGCATCGCTTGCCGGACTATCAAAAAAGTATACCGCAACGCCCTGAGTGCCGTACGCTTTTGTGTATGGACATACCGCAATATCCGCGGCGCGCTTGATTTGCTTCAGCGCTTCATAATCCGTTCCGGCCTGCGATAAAAAATCCGGCGGAAGTACGGGGATACTCACTCCGCGGCGGCTTCGCCACTCGTCGCGCAGCACAAAGCGCGAACCGGCGCTTTCATACAGCGCAGCGCTGAATGCGCCCGCATCGCTTCCGGTGAGCTGCAAAAATTCGTTCTTGCCGCCCTTCCTGACCGCGGCAATGAATGCCGCGCATATATCCCTCTCGTTGATCTCTTGTTGTATCGAAATAACAATCAATCTTGCGGCTTTGCTAAAGCATTCCACATCAGCCTCATACGTTTCCGCACGCAAAAAAACCTCTCCCGCCCTGATTCGTACGCTTTTGCGGCTTCCCTCCGATGCATCAGCAATGATGTCCGTTGTTTCTATATATCGTTCCCCCGTTTTAAAGCCTGTGTTTTGCGCCGCCTCGTTCGCAAAAAGAATATACCCCGTGCTTTTCTCCGTTATGACTGCGGGCATCGGCAGCTTTGTCAAATATTGATATTTCGTATCATTCTCGTTCATATGTCAAATTATAAGCAATACCGAATATGAAAATTGACGAACCGCGCGGCCCTTATTGCGATTATTGTTATATTCTGCATCTTTGCGTCGTACTCCGAACGGCATTAATACAATACGTATTACACGTTACTGCGCTTTGCGGACTGCTTCTTTGTCGTACAGTTTTGGTTTTTATTCTCCTCCGTCAGCGGCGTCTGTCCCCTGCTCTTTATCTTTCTGCTTTTTTTGTTGTCCACCTGGCTATCCTTTGGCATGGCGGTTCATCTCCTCGAATACTTTTTAATACCGATTGTTCCCCCGCGTTTCTTATTTATTCGGATATCCGATATACGAATCTTGCGCTGGCTATGGTATAATTGGAATTACGGTAAGATCTACGGGAAAACGGGAGGCGCTGCATTGAGAATTATGACGGTGGGCGGAACCGGGCTGCTCGGCTATCATGCCATACTCGCGGCGTTGGAGCGCGGGCATAGCATCGGCGCGCTGGCAATAGAGGATGTCGAGCTTGGCAGTTGGTATCCCACACAAGTCTCTCCGTCCTTCGGCGATGTATTTACGCTGACACAGCAAGAACTGACGGCATGCTTTGCCGGTTACGACGCGCTCATCTATGCCGTGGGGCCGGACGACCGCGTCGTACCACCCGCGCCCGCCTATGCGTTCTTTCATACCCGGCTCGTGGAAAACTGCGAGAAGACCGTGATTGCGGCGCGCAACGCAGGCGTGAAGCGCTGCGTGATACTCAATTCATACTTTGCGTATTTCGACAGGCTTTGGCCGGAAAAAAAGCTAGCGCTGCGGCACCCTTACATCCGCTGTCGCATAGAACAGGCGCAGCGCGCCATTGCGGCGGGCGAAGGCGGCATGGATGTAATGATACTCGAACTGCCCTACATATTCGGCAGCATGCCCGGCCGAACGCCGATTTGGAAGAACGTGTTTTTAGACCGCTTTTCCAAAGGCCGCGTGATCTATTTTCCCAAAGGCGGCACGGCGATGATATCCGCTGGGCATGTGGGCGAAGCGGTCATCGGCGCTTTGGAAAACGGCAAGCACGGCGTGCGCTATCCCGTCGGGGATGAGAACCACACCTTCAAGGAAATGTTTGAGATGTTCCTTGAAGCGCAGGGCGAACATAAAAAAGTCATATCCATACCGCGCTTTATCGCGGAGCTTGCGGGGATGTTCATGATATGGCAGCATAGAATTCACGGGCTGGAGAGCGGGCTTAACATCCGTTACCTGATGCGCGACATCATGTCGGATTACTGCTACATCGACGTGGAGGAAACCGCTAAAATACTCGGTTACGGGAGAGGAGGGTTAAACGAAGCAATCACGGATACGATCCGTGCCTGCCGTACCAAAACTGAATAAAACCATAACTTTGAGGTGCACCATGCAAACCGCTATTATTTATGTTTTTTCCGGTACCTTCAACACGCTCAAAGCCGCCGGTATGGTCGCAGACGCGCTGAAAATGCGCGGCTTATCTGTTAAGGTGTGCGAGATTAAAAAGCCATTTGAAATCATACCCTCTTCCAGAGGATTTGATTGGGTCGGCTTCGGATATCCCATCCACGCGTTCAACATACCGCAGGCTTTGTTCGAGTTCGTAAAAAAGCTGCCCTCGGGCAACCAAAAAGCATTTATTTTCAAAACATCCGGCGAACCCTCTCATTTCAACGATGCGTCCTCGCACCTGCTAGTGCGCACGCTGCGCCGCAAGGGATACGACGTAACGCTGGAGACGCATATGCTGATGCCGTACAACATACTGTTCCGATATCCCGACGCGCTGTCCAAGCAGATGTACCTATATACCGAGGCGCAGAGCCGTCAGCTGGCGATTCGCATCGTAAACGGAGAGCGGGATGTTATCCGATACCATCTCCGGCATATCGTATTTTCCATACTGCTGCGCATCGAGTGGCCCGGCGCAAAGCTCAACGGCTTGTTTTGCTCCGTAAGCAGAAAAAAATGCACGCTGTGCGGCAGCTGCATAAAGCTGTGCCCGCTCGGCAACATCCGCATCCAAGGCGGTAAATTGCGCTTCGGAAGGCACTGCGCGATGTGCATGCGCTGCGCCATGCTGTGCCCGAATGACGCCGTGCGTTTCGGTTTGATCAACTTTTTTAAAATCAACGGCGCGTACAATTTCATGCGGCTCATTGCCGATCCAAATATCACCGCGGATTACGTGCGCGAGGATACCAAAGGATATTTCCGATACTTCAGAAGATTTTTTAGACAGGCCGATGCTTCGCTCGCGAAATACGGTATACAGATGCGGGCTGATGCCGCACATGAGAATCCGGATTCCCTCGCGGATAACGCTTTGTATGAAAGCTCAACTGATGCTTCCGGTATGTTATAAAATACAGACAGCTGGTCTATTCATTTACCAGTCGCTGCTTCACCTTGAACCGCCGCAAACGCAGTGCGTTTAAAACCACCGATACGGAGCTAAGTGCCATCGCCGCGCCCGCGAACACCGGCGTCAACAGCGGCCCGCCGAAGGCGTAGAACACGCCCGCCGCGAACGGAATGCCGACAGTGTTGTAAATGAACGCCCAGAAAAGATTCTGCCGGATCACCCGCATCGTCGCGCGCGAAAGCGCGATCGCCGCGGGCACTTCCAGAAGATCCCCGCGCATGAGCACGAGATCCGCCGACTCCACCGCGATGTCGGTTCCCGTACCGAGCGCGGGCGCGTCGTTGATGCCGTCACCCACCATCGCGACCTTATTTCCGCTTTGCTGCAGCTTTTTTACTTCCGCGGCTTTATCCCGCGGCAGCACTTCTGAGAGCACGTGCTTAATGCCGGCCTGCTTCGCAATCGCCGCGGCCGTATATCGATTATCCCCTGTAATCATGTATACCTCAACGCCGAGCGATTTTAATGACTGCACCGCCGCAAAACTGTTAGGTTTTACTGTATCCGCAACTGCGATAAGTGCTGCGATTTTTCCTTCCGCGGCGACGTACATCAGCGTTTTGCCTTCCATTGAAAACGCCCTGGCGTCTTCATCCGCTTTTGATATATCCACGCCGGTTTCCAGCATCATCTTGATGTTGCCCGCGATGACGTTCGTGCCGTTTACCACCGCATCGATTCCGCGCCCTGGCACCGCCTGAAAGCTTTCCGGTTCATCAAGCTTAATACCCGTATCAATCGCATGCGCGATCACCGCGCGCGCGACGGGATGCTCCGAGCCGCGCTCCGCAGAAGCGCACAGCGCCAGCGCTTCCTCCCCGCTCATACCGTTGTACGTCCTGATATCCGAAAGCACAGGCCGCCCCTCGGTGACGGTACCTGTCTTATCCAGCACAACCGCGCGCACTTTGTGCGCCGTTTCAAGCGCCTCGCCGCCCTTGATCAATATACCCATTTCCGCGCCTCTGCCGGTACCCGCCATGATCGCCGTGGGCGTCGCAAGCCCCAGCGCGCACGGGCACGCGATTACGAGCACGGTAACAAACGTGTTAAGTATGAAGTCAAACGGCTTTCCCGCAACCGCCCATGCGATAGCCGAAACCAGTGCGATGCCGATTACCGCGGGCACAAAAATCCCCGCGATCACGTCGGCCAGCCTCGCGATGGGCGCCTTGTTGCCCTGCGCGTCCTCCACAAGCCGGATGATACCGGCCAGCGCGGTATCCTCGCCCACACGCGTCGCGCGGAATTTGAGCAGCCCTTCGCCGTTGATGCTGCCGCCCGTCACTTCGCTTCCGGGCTGCTTTTCCGCAGGCATACTCTCCCCCGTCAGCATCGATTCATCGACGGAGGATATTCCCTCCAACACGATGCCGTCTACCGGCACGGACGCACCGGGCTTTACAAGCACGATATCGCCTTCCGATACCTCATCGAGCGGCGTTTCCATCTCGCGCCCGTCTTTGATGATCACGGCTGTTTTAGGCCGCAGGCGCATGAGCTTTTTGATCGCCTCAGAGGTCTTCCCCTTGCTCGCGGCTTCGAGATATTTTCCTGTCATCACAAGTGTGATGACCACCGCAGCCGATTCAAAATAGAGCGATTCCATATAATCCATACTGCCCAGCGCGATCATCACCTTTGCAAAGGCGCTGTATAGAAACGCGCTGCCCGTTCCGACAGCAACCAGCGAATCCATATTGGGCGCGCCTTTAAACAGCGTTCTCATACCTACTGTAAAAAAACGGCCGCCCGCAATCAGCACGGGAACCGTCAGTATCAGTTGCACGAGCGCGAACGCAAACGCGTTGCCTTTGCGCATATCCATAAACGCGGGAACCGGAAGGTTGAGCCCAAACATATGTCCCATCGCGAAGTAAAGCACCGGCGCGGAAAACGCGATCGCGATGGTCAGCCGTACGCGCATGGCGCGCGCTTCCTTCGCGCGCTTTTGCTCCTGCGCGTCAGGCGCTTTAAGCTGCTCCATCTCTCTGGGGGTATAGCCCGCTTTCTCTACCGCGGCCTTGATCTCCGATAGTTTAACGATTGCGGGATCGTACTGCGCATTCATGCGCCCTGTCGCGAGGTTGACGGAGGCATCCGTTACGCCGCCCAGCTTTTTCACGGCGCGCTCCACCGCGGCGGAGCAGGCCGCGCACGTCATGCCTTCGATACCCAGCTCGATCTTCTTTAACGCCGCCTTGGGCGGCTCAAGCCCGTACCCCGCGCTTTCAACAGCCTCCTTAAAGTCGTCAAACCCAAGCTTGCTGTCGTCGTAGCGCACGCTGAGCTTTTCGGTCGCGAGGTTGACGCTGCCCGTTTCGACACCTTCCAATTTTTCAACGACCTTTTGTACGTGCGCGGCGCACGCGGCACACGTCATACCTGTTATTTGAAAACTCTTTTCAGTCATCGCCTCACCCTTGTGATTTGTCCAGCCCGTAACCCGCTTCTTCCACCGCTTCTTTGATGTCTTCAAAGTATACGGCTTCCTCGTCGTAATCGACCGTCATGGTTTCCGATTCCAAATCTACATCGCACTGATGGACGCCGCTGAGCGCGGTAACGGCGTTTTTCACGCGCCTGACACACGCGTCGCATCCCATTCCGGTAACGTGATAGCTTTCCCTGCGCATGGCTCTTCCTCCTGACTTGATAACCTTATCTTACCCAAAATAACAACAGTCGTCAATTGAACGAAATATGAATTAAGAGGCGCCCGCCGCGCAAATCGCGCAGCCGACGCCTCTTTCAGCGGTATCGTATTATTGAAAGTTGATTATGCCTTTACGGTTGCGCGCCTCGTCAGCAGCCACGTGAATACGGAAAGCACCAGTATTTCGAACGTGCGGAAAAGCACCATGCTGTAGGGATTATCCTTGCCCAATAAGCTTGTCGCCGCCTCCCAAACCTGCCACAACCAGCTGGATACCGCACCGCTAAAGAGTATCGAGTCCATGATCGGAAACACGATGAACAGCAGCACAGGCACGCCGATCGATATGATCAGCTTAAGCGCCTTGCTCATGCGGTAATACGCGGTTGTGATAAATACACCGGCCATTGCCGCAGCCATAAAGCTGAATATCGGCCCTACGATACCTTCAAAGCTAAATGTCGAAGGGATGTAGATCCATGCCAAAGAACATGCCAACCCGATCAGATTATTGATCAGCGACATCGCCACGGACGCTATCAAAAACGCCAGTATGGTGCTTACAAACAGCGTTTTACGCGATAAGCCATTGACAAGAAACATATGGAACTGCTGCTTGAACGAATTCAGTCCGCAGACGAAAAGGAATATCACGGTTGCCGCGCTGTAACCTTCCACTGTGCCGTTAAATGATCCGTCAATATTGACATTGACGTTATTCACAAAACTTATAGCCAATACGGCGAAAAGCGCTATCAATGCCGCGATGACGATATAATAGATGATAACCGGCTTTTTCAACTCAGAAAGCTGGTACTTCAAAGCGGATTTTAGTTTCATGACTGTTTCCCTCCTGCATTCGTTAGATGGATGAACAGGCTCTGCAGCCGCATTCTGGATACTTCGACGCCCTGCGGCACGCCTTCCTGCGGCAGCGTATCAAGCAGATACGCGGATTTGATACCGCCCAGTATATCCGCCCCCAGCACGTTTTTACCCTGAATAAAATCGTCCACCGCGCGCTGCGGCCCCGTTGCCGTATATCCTTTGGAAAGCACCTCCTGCACGCCGTCCTGAAGTAATATCCGCCCGCAGTTGATGATGACCACCTTTTCAATGACGTCAGCCGCCTCCTCAATGAGATGCGTGGAGATCACGATTGTTCTTGGTTTCTCCGAATAGTTTCTGATCAGCTCCTTATAGAACAGATCGCGGAAGTTGGCGTCCAGCCCGAGTACCGGCTCATCCAGCAGCAATATCGGTGCGTTGCAGGCCAGCGCGACGATGATCTTGTATATCGACATGTACCCCGTGGAGAGCGTCTTTTCCTTCTTTTTTACATTCAGCGAAAACATGTCCGCAAGCCTTAACGCATACTCCATGTCCATTGCGGGGTAAAACTCTGCTGTCCATTTGAATATTTCCTTTACGGCCATGCCGGATGGATACAGCCCCTTTTCGCTCATGCAGTACACTTTGGAAAGCGCTGCATCGTTTTCGAGCACGTTCACACCGTCAATCGTGACTTCCCCTTCCGTCGGAAACACCTTGTTGGTGATCAGGTTCAGCAGCGTAGTCTTTCCCGCGCCGTTTCTTCCGAGCAGCCCGTAGATGCAGTTCCCTTCAAAACGCGTGGAGACATCCTGAAGCGCCGGGGTGGAACCGTACCGCTTCGTTACGTTCTTGACTTCGATCGCATTCATTTCTCATACCCTCTCATAATCATTTCATTGATATCTTCCTTTGAAACCGACAGCTTCTTTGCTTCGTTGATCATCGGTTTCACAAAATTCTCGAAAAAAACACGCTTTCTTTTTTCGAGCACTTTCTGTTTCGCCCCCGCAGCGACAAACATGCCAATACCCCTCCTTTTATAAAGAATGCCTTCATCTGCCAGCAGTGAAACTCCCTTGAGCACAGTCGCAGGATTGATCTTGTACTGCACGGAAATCTCGGTCGTGGACGGGACCTGCTCCTCTTCCCCATACGCGCCCGAAATGATCGCGCTCTCCAATTCTTCCGCGATCTGTTGGTATATGGGTGTTTCACTGTGAAAATCAAACATCATATAATCACCCCTTTGGTTAACTACTGTTGTAACTAACTATAAGGGCTAACATTCGATTTGTCAATACAAAAAATCAATTTTTCGGAAAAAAATTTGTTGTATATGCCTTAAAAAAATTCTTCGATTTATAGCTGCCTTAATATCAACGATGCCGTTACGCCGCTGCCGGATAGCTTTAATGCAAGCGGCGACGCCGCGGTTACCGCGATGCGTACGCGGCTGTTTTCATCTAAATGCGCCATCGTACATCCGCTGACAATTTGAAAACCCGAAATAAGCGGAACATCCCATGTTCCGCCCGCCATATCCTTCTCGTTTGCTTGCAGCGAAAATGTCGCAATGCTTGCGGTATCGGACGACAGATACAGCGCGAACTGTACCTCGCAGCCCCCGGAGACGCTTACAACCATATCCGCATCCCCCGCGCTGTGTGTCACGCCGCAGAGCAAAGAGCTGCTGCTCAGCGCAACCGGCACGATTTCTCCGGGCGCGGATATATTCAGCACTTCCGTACCCGACTGAAATGCCGCGCCATAAATACCGGGATTACGCCTGCCGGTTTCTTTAATCTCGGCTTTCACTGACGAAGCCCCTTTTTGGATTTGGCCCGAGCCCGCCCGCCCATACGGGTTTCTGTAAATGGTGACATAACGACCGGCCATTAGATTCACTCCTTTATGTCGGTTCTAAACTCTGTTACCATTCTATTAACCCAAACCGTTATTGATGCGGTTGTTTACCTGCCCTTATTTCTTTTTGTAAGCGGCTTATTTGCCGATTTGGCTTTGCCCTGAATCTCCGGCACGCGCGGATCGATCCTGCGCTTCATCGCCTGATCACTTTCCGTACCGTGCGGGTCTCCCGGATCCGGGCGGCGCATTCCTGCCTTTGCCATATTCGCTTCCTCTCAATACTATATGCTTTAAGTTTTCGCCATTCTTTGCATCGTATTCATAATTATCGGATCAATAAAAAAATAACCTGCCTTCACCAGAACGGTTCAGCTTGCCGACAAAGCCACATGCTTAATTAAATGCTATAAAGCCCATGTGGTCCCCGTATGGAAACATGCCTTTCTTAAGGGATTGGCCTGCCACTGGCAGACCAATCCCTTAAGAAAGGCAATATTAAAATTGGGTAATGCACATTAAAACCGCTGGCAAACGAAGTTTGCCAGCGGCCTGAACCGTACCTGCATCAGATGCGGTTACACATTTTTTTGTGCTACTTCAGTCTGTTGTCGAAATGACAAAGCAGCCCTTCCACTTTACAATCCGGGCCGCTTCCTCCGCGCACGATTCGGGCGCATCCTCGAAAGTCGGATGAATTACTGAAGCAGGGCTGCTCGCTACCGCAAAGCTTTCAACGGTTACGCTTTCAATATCCGGAATATCGGCAAGTGTACACGCGCCTCCGATCGACGCATCCACAATGGCGCAGCCTTTCGCGGATACCCAGCCCAATACGTCACTTTGCGAAGTATCGGCGTAATCGACAGCCGTATTTCCCGGCGTATTGCTGAAAGTCGCCATCCGCTGCTGTACCGTATCGTCCATACCGCCCTGTACGACGGGATAAGCGCCGCACATGTACTGAATAGCGCCCGTTACATGATAAATACACATCTCAACCGGGCCGACTTCCGGCACCTCAATCGTTTCCTGCCTCGCGGCCACATGCAGGCTGTCCGTATTAAACATCACGCTTTTAACGCCGTTCGGGTCGGAAAAGTCTTCATCCAGCATAAATGGCGGATCAAGCTCTGCGATTGCACAGAACGGAACCCTGATTACAGCCATGAACATTCCCTCCTTGGATGATATATTGCATTAACTACACTACATCTTATTATTCAGCGGACTTAACTGTGTTTCCGTTATGAACGCGAATAATAAAAAGGGCAATCCCGGCTGAGAGATTGCCTTATAGTAAAGAGTAAATTTGCAGGAGGGCATACCTCCAAACATTCCACCCGATTTTCGCGTTATTCACCCATCGCTGACGCTTTCGATGTCTCGCGCGATCTGTTCCTTGAGCGATTGTATGTCGCTGAATTTGATCTCGTCGCGTATTCTTTTCTTAAACCGCACCGTGACCTCTTCCCCGTAGATTTTTTGCGAAAGCCCGATGATATGCGCCTCCACGCTTTCACGGTTTTTGCCTGAGACTGTCGGATTTACGCCGATATTGCACACGCCGCGGCAACAGAGCCCACCCACGCTGATATCGACGTTATAAACGCCTTTTCGCGGCAGCAGCTTTTCCTTTGGGACGACGATATTGGCTGTCGGATACAGCAGCCGCCGTCCGATGCCGCGGCCCCTGCCGACTTTACCGCTGACGCTGTATGCGTACCCGAGCAGCTTATTCGCATGCTCTACGTCGCCCGCTGCGAGACACTCCCGGATACGCGAAGAACTCACCGGTTCCCCTTCCACAATCACAGGCGGTATCACGCTGACCTTAAACCCCAGCGCCGTGCCCTCCTGCTGCAGCGTATTCACGTTGCCGAGCGCGCGGCATCCGTAAGTATAGTTATAACCCGCGATAATGCGCTCCGGAGAAAACCTGTTCCGTATCATTTCCGCGAACGCTTCATGCTTCATCCCCGCGAATGCCTTGTCGAAGTGCACGGCGCACAGATAATCCACGCCTGCGTTTTTTATCGCTTCCGTCTTCTCCCGCATCGTGAACAAGCGTATTGGGCGCGGGTCGGCGCTGAAAACCTCCATCGGCAGCGAGTCAAACGTCAATACGGCGCTTTCGCCCGCGCCGCTCTTCGCGGCTTCAATCAGCGCCATATGGCCGACATGCAGCCCGTCGAACGTGCCAAGCGCGAGCGTCAGTCGGTTAAACCGTATGCTCCCTGCCTCGTCGAGCGAGATAACCTTCATCAGTCGTCTACCAGCCTTGTGTTGATTTTAGCCAAACCCATCGTAACGCTACCGATGCCGAGCAGTTCTTCTCCTGCGTATATGCTCGCCTTTTCCATATCGGCTGTCTCTGTCTTTACACCGACGCCGTGGAAAAGCTTCTCGCGCTGGCACGCTTCAACATCCGCGCGCGGTAAAGCGTTCAGAAATCGTTCCATGGGCAGCAATACATCCGCGATTGATACTTGCTGCAATTCTTCAATGGTCACGGCGTTTTCGATATCAAGCCCGGCACATTTTGTTCTGGCGAGAAACGACATATGCGCGAACTGCCCCAGTGCCTTTCCGATATCCTCACAGAGCGCGCGGACATAATTGCCCTTGCCGCATGAAACGCGAAAGCGGTGCGCGCCGGGCGGCGTTCCCCCGAGGTATTCGATTTCGAATATCTCCACCTCGCGGTACGGCATATTGGTTGCTGCACCTTGCCTTGCAAGCTTGTAACTTCTTTTCCCGTCCACCTTCACGGCGGAAAAGGCCGGCACTTGTTGCCGGATACGGCCAGTAAAGCTTTTCAGCGCACGCTTCACATCTTCTCCTGAAGGCGGTTTTACGGTAGATACCGCAGTTACAGTGCCGTAGCTGTCGCCCGTATCCGTTTCCTTTCCGAAAGCAACCTCTGCGACATATTCCTTTTTTGCGTCCATCATGTAGGCGGATATGTGCGTTGCTTTTCCGATGCATATCGGTAGCACGCCGCACGCGCCCGGATCCAGCGTACCCGCGTGTCCGGTTTTTTGAATCCCCGTCAGTTTTCGTATCAAAATCACCGCGGTTCCGGACGACATGCCCGGCGGTTTTAAAAAGTTGACTACGCCGTTCATCAAAGAAGCCCCTGCAGTTTTACGATGATATCGCGTTTTACATCATCCAATGTGCCGCCGACACAGCATCCCGATGCGTTCATATGGCCCCCGCCCCCAAACGCCGCCGCTACCGCCCCAACGTCATAATTCCCTTTGGAGCGAAAGCTCATCTTAACGCCCGTATCGAGCTGGCGGAAGAACACGGCGATCTTGGTTTCCTCGATCTCACGTGCAAAGTCCACGATGTTTTCGCAGTCCGCGCCCGTTGCGCCGGTTTCATTTAAGTCGGATAACATCAACGTCAGCGCCGCGATCTGCCCGTCGCTGTATATCTCCAGCCGTGACAGCGCGCGTGCGATCAGCTTAGTAGATACAAGCGAGCGCCTGCGGAACAGTACGTCCGCCGTGCCGCGCAGGTCAAACATCTCAACGAGGTCCGATACATACGCCATGCATTTTTTGTTGGTATTGGAATAGGTGAAGTTTCCGGTATCCGTCGATATCGCAATATACAGGTATTTCGCCGAATCGCCATCGTATTCCGTGCCGAGAATCGGCGCAAACTCGTATATAATTTCTCCGGTCGAGGAACAATCCGCGATATAGTTCATTCCCGCGAAGTGGTCGTTGGTGACGTGATGGTCGATATTGAGCGTGAGCGGCGCTTTCTTGAAAAGCTTGATCAGCCTGCCCAGCCGAAGCTTGTCCGCGCAATCCACCGCTGCGATAAGGCCGTATTGTTTATGGATCTCCTGCGGTTGAAGCAGCCTGCAGCCGCGAAACAGCTCCGCGTAGCGTTCAGGCATCATGCCGTCGCAGGCCGCGTCCGCTTCCTTGCCGGCGGCGGCTAGCAGACGCTGCAGCGCGAATACCGAACCCAACGTATCGCCGTCCGGCTGTATGTGCGCGACAAGCAGTATGCTTTCCGCATCCTTTAAAGCTTTACCGATTTCGATCAGGCTGTAATCCATACGCTATACTTTTTTGAGCATTTCGGAAATTTTACTGCTGTATTCAATCGAGGTATCCAGCAAAAAAGTAATTTCGGGAAGGCGCCGGATGCGAAGGCGCGCGCCGATTTCATTCTTAACAAAATGCTCCGCGTGCGACAGCGTTTCGATTGTAGACTTCTTCATTTTTTCCGAATCAAATACGCTGATATACGCTTTCGCGTATTTCAGATCCTTTGATATTTCCACATGCGTTACGCTAGCCATTTCGGATATCCTCGGGTCCTTCAAATCGTTGCGAATGATATCGCTGAGCACCCGTTTGAATTCCGAGCTGATCGCCGCGGTTCTGTCCTTTGGCACTATTCTTTTATCTCCTGCATTTCAAACGCTTCGATCACGTCGCCTTCTTTCACGTCGTTGAAGTTTTTGAGCGTGATGCCGCATTCGTATCCCTGATTAACTTCCTTCACATCGTCCTTGAACCGTTTGAGCGACGCCATGACGCCTTCGTGTACGACGATGTTGTCTCGCAGCAAGCGTATGGAAGCGTTTTTGACGATTTTGCCGTCCGTCACATAGCTTCCCGCGATCGTTCCGATACTCGACACGTTGAACGTCGTGCGCACCTCGGCGTGACCCAATATCACTTCCTTGAACTCCGGCGCAAGCATTCCCTTCATCGCGAGCTCAATGTCTTCGATCGCTTTGTATATGACGCGGTAAAGGCGGATCTCCACGCTTTCTTTCTCGGCTTCGGTGCGGGCCTGGTTATCCGGGCGCACATTGAACCCGATGATGATTGCGTTGGAGGCCGATGCCAGCATGACGTCCATCGCCTTGATCGCGCCGACGCCCGCGTGAATCACCTTCACGCGTACGTTCTTGTTGCTGAGCTTTTCAAGCGCCTGTTTGACCGCTTCGACGGAGCCTTGCACATCCGCTTTGATGACGATGTTCAAGTCCTGCAGTTTGCCTTCCTCGACCTTGCCGAAGAGATCCTCCAGCGACATCTTTGAAAGGTTCTTAAGCATATCGGCTTTCTGCTTGTCTTTTCTCTCTTCCGCGACCTGCCTTGTCAGTTTATCCTGTTCCACGGCAAATAATATATCGCCCGCAACCGGAACCTCTGAAAAGCCTACGACCTCCACCGGCTGCGAGGGAAGCGCCGCCTCGACGCGGTTGCCCATATCGTCAAGCATCGCCCTGACACGCCCGTATGCGGTGCCCGCAACGATCATATCCGATATGTGCAGCGTTCCGTTCTGCACAAGCACCGTAGCCACCGGGCCTCTTCCCTTGTCGAGCTTGGCTTCAACGATCGTGCCCTTGGCAAGCCGGTTCGGATTGGCCTTAAGCTCCTGCACCTCCGCAACGAGCAGTATCATTTCGAGCAGGTGGTCGATGCCTTCTTTGGTGACCGCAGAAACGGGCACCATCACGGCGTCGCCGCCCCATTCCTCCGCCACGAGGCCGTGTTCAGTCAGCCCTTGCTTTACCTTTTCGGGATTCGCATTGGGTTTGTCGATTTTATTGATCGCCACAATGATTGGCACGTTCGCCGCCTTTGCGTGGTTGATCGCTTCCACTGTCTGCGGCATGACGCCGTCATCCGCGGCAACCACGAGTATCGCGACGTCTGTCACC
Source organism: uncultured Christensenellaceae bacterium (assembly GCA_964396465.1). Taxonomy (GTDB): domain Bacteria; phylum Bacillota; class Clostridia; order Christensenellales; family SZUA-584; genus JAEWCC01. Next base: position 6 of record CAYNFL010000001.1, on the reverse strand, counting down.
TGCGCG